>CAZZYR010000039.1:0-11428 GCA_964658235.1 uncultured Acetobacteraceae bacterium
GAACCCTCGACCCCAACCTTGGCAAGGTTGTGCTCTACCCCTGAGCTACGCCCGCGCTCCTGTGCGGATCCGGTGATTAATCCGCCAAGCACAGGATTGCAAGGGCGCACGGGGAGTGCCGCCCGTGGACCAGTAGTGAGCCTCACGCTGCTGCGAGGCGCAGCCGTAGAACCGCTTTCGGGTGAACTGTGGGCCCGTTGCTCACTGGGGCGTTTGGGTGATCGTGTGTGTTGTGGTTGTCGTGCTCGCAACTGGCGGCGCGTCCATAACGGGAGCGGTCGTGGTGGTAGTGCGCTCGGTCGTTGTGGTCACGGGGGCTGGATCGGATCCGCAGGCGGAAAGCAGCGCTCCGGCAGCCACAAAGAACGCGGCCATCAATCCACGGTTGATGCAGTATGTCTTCATGATGGTGCTCCTCAATTAGGCACGGAGGTTGTGGTTGTTGTCGTCGAAGTTGTTGTGGACACCGGCGGAGGCGGAGGTGCCGGCACCTGTGTCGTTGTGGTTTGGCTGTCCTGCGCCACGCCTTGGGCGTCACGATAGGTTGTGGCCTTGGAATCGACCTGGTTGCCATAGGCGTCCACCGCATGTGTCTCACGCGTTGTGCTCAATGTGCCAACCGGCGGCGCCATGGGCGGCGGCGGTGGGGTCATGGCGCCCGGAGGCGCCATGGTGGACGTTGTGGTTGTGCTCTCGGAGGTCTGCGCAAACGCGTTGCCGCCGATCGTCGCAAGCGCAACGGCCAGAACAAATCCGGTCTTCATGTGTCTCTCCCTCGATTGAAGGCGGCCGTGAACCAAGCCGCCATTGCCGGGGCGTTGCCGGCATCGGTATCAACGCTCGCCAAACGTTCCGACCCGGCCACGGGTTGCGGTAGCCTCTTCCGCCATGCTTAGACGGCCTGGCCCAAGCGGCGCGCCAGCGCCTCCGCCGCGCGGGTGCCGTCGATCGCCGCGGACAGGATGCCGCCTGCGTAACCCGCCCCTTCGCCGGCGGGATATAACCCGGCCGTGTTCAGGCTCTGGAAATCCGCGCCGCGGGTGATCCGCACCGGGCTGGACGTGCGAGTTTCCACGCCGGTCATAACCGCGTCTTCCATGTCGAAGCCGGGTATCTGCCGCCCAAACACCGGCAAGGCCGCGCGGATCGCGGACAGCACCTGTTTTGGGAGGCAGGTGGCCAGATCTGTCGCCACCACGCCTGGCTTGTAGGACGGCACAACCTCGCCCAGGAAAATGCTGGGCCGCCCGGCGAGGAAGTCGCCAACACGCTGGCCGGGTGCCGCATAGGTGCTTCCGCCGGCAACGAACGCGGCCGATTCCAGCCGCCGCTGAAAGGCCACGCCCGCCAGCGGACCATCGCCGTCTGAAGCGTCGAAATCGCCAGGGCCCACACCCACAACCAGTCCTGCATTCGCGTTGCGCTCGGCGCGGGAATACTGGCTCATGCCATTGGTCACCACACGGCCTGTTTCGGACGTGGCGGCCACCACCGTGCCGCCCGGACACATGCAGAAGCTGTAGGTGGAGCGGCCGCCCTCTCCATGGTGCACCAGTTTATAATCCGCCGCGCCCAAGCGCGGATGACCGGCAAAGCCGCCAAACCGCGCGCGGTCTATCACCGATTGGGGGTGTTCGATCCGAACGCCTACGGAAAACGGCTTTGCGTCCAGGTGCACGCCGCGCGCGGCAAGCATCGCGAACAGATCGCGCGCCGAATGCCCCGGCGCCAGCACCACGTGGCGCGCCTCCATCACCGTGCCATCCGCCAGCACCAGCGCTTCCACCCGACGGCCGCCATCCAGTGCCCGTCCGACCACCACATCGGTGACACGTGCCCCAAACCTGTACTCTCCGCCTAGAGCCTCGATCGTGGCACGCAGACTTTCCACCACGCTTACCAGCCGAAACGTGCCGATATGCGGCTTGCTGGACACCAGAATCTCCGGCGGCGCCCCGGCGCGCACGAACTCCTCCAGCACCCGGCGACCCAGATGCGCGGGATCGCGCACGCCGGACCACAATTTGCCGTCGGAGAACGTGCCGGCGCCGCCCTCGCCAAACTGCACGTTGCTTTCCGGGCTCAGTTCGGATTTCCGCCACAGGGCGAAGGTGTCCTTCGTGCGCTCCCGCACCACCCGGCCGCGCTCCAAAATAATCGGCCGGAACCCCATCTGCGCCAGCGTAAGTGCTGCAAACAGGCCGCACGGTCCGGCGCCGATCACCACGGGCCGCTCGCCCAGCGGATCAGGTGCGCGCGCCACATGCCGATACGCCATGTCCGGCGTGCGTCCCACATGGGGGTTCCCGGCAAAGCGGGCGAGCACGGCTGCTTCGTCCGCCACCTCCACATCCAGCGTGTAGATCAGATGGATGGCGCCGCGCTTGCGGGCGTCATAGGCCCGGCGGAACACCTGCACCGCGGACGGCGTCACGCCCAGCGCCACGCGCGCGGCCTCGGCCAGCGCCGCGTCGGCATGATCCAGCGGAAGCTTCACCTCGGTCAGTCGCAGCACGGCAAATTCCCACACCCTGGGCCGGCGAAAGACGCGCCGTCCCCGCCAGCCCACCGTCATCTATTAAGGCACCCATAGAGTGGCTATACGCCGCGCCTGATACCAGCCGAGGACGCGCTCATGCCCGCAGATACCCCACATGGCTTCCGCATGGAGAAGGACGCCATGGGTGCGCTCCCTGTCCCGGCGGACCGCCTTTGGGGCGCGCAAACCCAGCGCTCCATCCACAATTTCCCCATCGGCACCGATCGCTTCCGCTTCACCCGCCCCGTCATCCGCGCCATGGGGCTGCTGAAGAAGGCCGCGGCTCTCGCCAATGGCGAACTGGGTGAACTCCCTGCGGAGAAGGTCAACCTCATCATCCGCGCCTGCAATGAGGTGATCGACGGTGACCTGGACGCCGAATTCCCGCTGGTTGTGTTCCAGACCGGCTCCGGCACCCAAACCAACATGAACGCCAATGAGGTGATCGCCAACCGCGCCATCCAGCTCGCGGGCGGCACGGTGGGCAGCAAATCCCCCATTCACCCCAATGATGACGTCAACCACAGCCAGTCCAGCAACGACACATTTCCCACGGCCATGCACATTGCCGCCGTAGAGCAGGTTGAACACCGCCTGCTGCCGGCTGTCGCCCAGCTCCGGGCCACCTTGCATGCCAAGGCGCAGGCCTATGCCGGCGTTGTCATGATCGGCCGTACCCATCTCCAGGATGCTACCCCGGTCACTCTCGGCCAGGTTATCGGCGGCTGGGTTGCCCAGATCGATGGCGCCGTCCGCTCCATCCGCGCCGAACTCCCCGGCCTGCTGGAACTCGCCATCGGCGGCACCGCGGTCGGCACCGGCCTGAACGCCCACCCGCAATTCGGCGACCGCACGGCCCATCATATCGCGGCAGAGACCGGCTTCGCTTTTATCTCAGCCCCGGACAAGTTCGCCGCCCTCTCCGCGCACGATGCCATGGTCACCGTCAGCGCCACGCTGCGCACGCTTGCTGGCGCGCTGATGAAGATCGCCAATGACGTGCGGTGGTATGCATGTGGGCCCCGTGCCGGATTTGCCGAACTCCGTATCCCGGAAAACGAACCTGGCAGCTCCATCATGCCGGGCAAGGTAAACCCGACGCAGTCCGAGGCGCTGACCATGGTCGCCGTCCAGGTGTTCGGCAACGATGCCGCCGTGGCGTTTGGCGGCAGCCAGGGCAATTTCCAGCTGAATGTCTTCAAGCCGGTGATGCTGCACAATCTGCTTGAATCAGCCGCCCTGCTGGCCGATGGCTGCCTCGCCTTCGATGTCGGCTGCGCGCAGGGGATCGAGCCTGACCTCAAACGAATCGCCCACAACGTCGCCGGCTCGCTGATGCTGGTCACCGCGCTCAACCCGCATATTGGCTACGAGAAATCCGCCCAGATCGCTTTGAAGGCGCATCGGGAAGAAACGAGCCTGAAGGATGCGGCGCTCGCGCTGGGCTATCTCAGCGCCGAGGATTTTGACGCATGGGTGAAGCCTGAGGAGATGACTGGGCCTTTGGCAAGGTAAGAAAGCAGTCCTTTTTTGAAAAGAAGCACCCAAAAACTCTTATCTGCGCTATCGCGGGCTCCATGTGATGCGTTTCTTACCTTTCCAAAACGGCCTTATTTCACCCGCTCAACCTTGAACCCCTGATTGCGCAGGATAGCTGGAACCCCGTCGGATCCCACCAGGTGCGCTGCACCTACCGCCACAAAAGCCGTGCCGGATCCCTGCAGCCGTTCGCTGATCTTCTGTGCGAACCGCTCATTCCGGCGCAGGATCAGCTCCGTCCACACAGCCTGATCATGCGCCTGCATATCCTGGTTCGTCAGACGGTCCAGCGTGCTGACGTCACCCGAAATCCAGGCATTTAGCAGCTTCTGGAACTGTGGCCCGGCATTGTCGAACTCATCGATCTGCTCCTCCAGGCTTGCTATCTGCGCCGCCTGGGGCATGTCCGCCAGAATCGCAAATTGCTGGTCCAGCGTTTCAAAGGTGGGCGTGCTCAGATGATGCGTGTGTGCATACGCCAGTAGCGGCGCTTCCGCCCCGAGCCCCATCGCGCCGGCGTGCTGCATGCTCGCTGACGACAGCAGAACCTCCGTCAACCAAGGCCGAGCGACGGAAAACAGTGCCTGCGGGATTCCGGAGGTGGCCACTTGCTGCAGGTAGCGGGGCCGGTAGGCTGCTGGGAGCAAAACCTCGGTATTGTTGGCCGGCCCCAGCCCGTAATGACGGATTGCGGTCACGGCGCCGGACAGGCTGGAGATATCCGCCTCCGTCCAGACTTCGGTGGACTCGCCCAGCGCCTGCTTTACGTTGGGTGCCATCCACTGCATGCCCCGGGGCAGCACATGGATTGTTCCGAACAAATAGACAGTCGCGTTGTCGCCACGCGCCACCCAGAGGGCGGGATCGGCTCTGGCGGTGCCGCAGACGGCCAGGAACCAGATCACTATGGCGGCTGCGCGGATCATTACGGCCTAAGAAAGCGCTTCTTTTTTAAAAAAAAGAAGCAAAAAACTTTTTTCTTAAGAAGAGCTTTGAGCACCCCGCACTCCAACGGTATTCTTTAGGCGTGCCCAACGGCGCCGCTGAGAAGAATGGGATCCACTTTGAGGATCGCCATGGCGCGGCGCCACTTGGTTTCGTGCTCCGTGTCGAAGACGATGTCGATGCTGGCGGGTGCGGATAGCCAGGCGTTCTCGGTCATTTCGCGATCCAGCTGTCCAGGTCCCCAGCCGGCATAGCCCAATGCGAGAAAGCCGTGCCGAGGGCCACCGCCGTCCGCGATGGATTTCAAGACGTCCAAACTGGCGGTCAGTGCAATTCCTGGCTCCACCATCAGGCTGCCATCCCCTGTCCAGTCCGCTGTGTGCAGCACAAAGCCGCGGGCGGAATCTACCGGCCCGCCGCGGAACAGGTCGATCTGGCGCACCGGCGGCACGGGGGTCACATCCAGCTGTTCCAGCAGGTCGCCGAAGCTGGGGCTGGCCAGAGGCCTGTTCAGCACAATGCCCATCGCGCCCTCCGGTGTGTGCGCACAGACATAGATCACCGCCTGGGCAAAATGCGGGGTATTCATCGCCGGCATCGCGATGAGCAGTTGCCCGGTGAGCAAGCCTTCATCAGCCGCCCGCGTGGCAGCGGCGGGGTCAGCATCCACCGAAAGCTCCATGGGGGGCAGAGAGGTAGCGAGGCTTTCCTCGGCCTCACCCGACTCTCGCGCGCTCGCATTGGCCACAGCCTTCCGGAGCGCACCCGTTGCGGGATTGTCCCGTCGCGGACTGTCCGCACCCTTCGGTCTGCTCGTTCTACCCATCCGCTTGTCCCGTAAACCTGCGTCTTCGTGTGTTGCCTGCCTTCAACATAAGCCGGCATCTGGCGCATGCCAGCCCGGACCCAGGTCCGTAACCAGCAAGTCCCCGGTGACAGCCTTTCTCCGCTTGGCTAGAGCTTCGCCGCTTATAGACATGGAGAGGCCAAAAAATGATCAAGATCGGTGACACGCTGCCGAGTCTGAAGCTGATGGCGGGCACGGCCGAGGGCCCGCGGGAGACCTCCACGGATGACGTTTTTCGCGGCAAGCGGGTTGTCTTGTTCGCCGTTCCGGGCGCCTTTACCCCCACCTGTTCCATGCGGCATCTGCCCGGCTTCAACGATCATCTTGACGCCTTGAAGGCAAAGGGTGTCGACACGGTAGCTTGCATGGCCGTCAACGATGCCTTCGTGTTGAATGCATGGGCAAAATCGCAATCCATCAGCCCTGAAATCCTCATGCTGGCCGATGGTTCCGCGCAATTCACCCACGCACTTGGGTTGGAACTGGACCTGACGGCGCGGGGCCTGGGCATCCGCAGCCAGCGCTTCGCCTTGGTGGCGGACGACATGAAAGTCACCCATCTGGCGGTCGAGGCCGCAGGCGACTTCAACGTCAGCAGCGCCGAATCGGTATTGGCAAGTTTGTAGCTTCAACGGTCTGATCCACATGATCGCTGGATCTGCAACAAAAAAAGTAATCAACCCCAACGTTCCTGAGGCGTTCCCTTCACACGTGTGTGATTGCTAGTCATTGTAACCACAGGTTGCAGATGACAGCTTGTTACACGTCAGTCTGCGCGGCGGTCTCGAGCAGGCGGAGCATGCAATGGAACAGGGATGGGTGTATGTTTTGGTCAACTCGTCGGCGCCCGGCCTGGTCAAGGTCGGGCGAACCTGCCGGGAGCCCGCCCTACGGGCAGCGGAACTTTCGTCGGGAACGGGCGTGCCGACCCCGTTCGTTGTGGCGTTCGAGCAGTTCTTCGAGGATTGCCATGCCGCCGAGCGCTCCATTCATGCGGAGCTTGACCGGCGTGGCTGGAGGCTGACCTCGCAACGCGAGTTTTTTCGCGGGTCTGCGTCTGACATCATCCGCGTGGTGCTGGATGCAAGCCAACCCGCGTCGGCGTTACAAAAGGCTGCGGAACCTGCATCGCTGGATGTGCTGCTCGCGGCCGGAGAAAGCGCGCTGCATGGACTGGGCGACGCGCTGCAGGACACAAGTGAAGCAGTGCGATGCTTCCGGCGCGCCGCGTCGCTCGGCTCGCCGCTCGCGCTGGAGCGCCTAGGCGCAATCTTCGGCTGCCTGTTCGCGGTCCGCATGAACCGCGCAAACCGGCGGCGCGCAATGACACCGCTGAAGGAGGGTGCCCGCCGCGGCAATAGCTATTGCTATTGTGAAATGTCCGCCGTCTTCGCCGCTGAAGGCCATATCGACAATTTTCACAAAGCCTGGACGCTCTTCTTCAGAAAGTGCCCAATCCCGGATCAGAACAGCGCGGACGCGGCACGTTTCGTCGGCGCATGCTGCCGTTACATTGTCATGTGCCTGGAGTTGCGCCTGCAGCCCGCGCATCTGGTGGAATTGCGCCACATGGCAAAGCCAATTCTCGCGTCCCTGGTGGCGGACATGGATCGCTGCCGCGCGGACCCCGTGCGGCGCAGGCGCGCTGCCGACGCCCTGCGATGGGCCTACATCATGCTGGCGCCGGAAGCCGTTGTGGTGGCCCGGACCAAGCCCTTGCGGGCACGCTGGCGCCGTTTCCTTGCCACGCCTGAGAGCGCGTTGGCCTGACTGCGGCTGAAAAGCATATCGATGCACGTTGATGCTTGCCGATTATGGCTCAATACCCCGCTGCGTTCGCCCTTTTCGGACTAATTTGTTTAGCCGCGTTGTGGAAGCACGGTGTCGCCTCTAGCTCAATTCTGGCTGAATGCATGCGACGAGCCATGCAAGCCGGAAGGACCTGCCCATGGATGTTGAACGCGACGCCACCGACCTGCTGGAATCCGATCGGCATAACGGTCACTTTGCCCCCCGGCCAGGTGTCACGCTGGATGATAAATACGCCCGCTTTGACGGCCGCGTGTTCCTCACCGGCATCCAGGCCCTGGTTCGCCTACCGCTTCTGCAGCGCCGCCGGGACCGGGCCGCCGGCCACCGCACCGCTGGCTTCATCTCCGGCTACCGCGGCAGCCCGCTGGGCGGCTATGACCTTGCTCTGTGGAGCGCCAAAAAACACCTGGACGCGCATGACATCGTCTTCCAGCCAGGCATCAACGAGGACCTAGCGGCCACCGCGGTCTGGGGCTCCCAGCAGGTGGGGCTTCTCCCGGGCGCGAAGCAGGATGGTGTCTTCGGCATCTGGTACGGAAAGGGCCCGGGCGTAGACCGCTCAGGGGACGTACTCAAGCACGCCAGCTATGCCGGCACACCCGCCTTGGGTGGCGCCATCGCGCTGTGCGGCGACGATCACGGCGCCCGTTCCTCCACGTTGGCCCATCAAAGTGATCTCGCGCTGATCCATTTCGGTATGCCGGTGCTCAATCCCAGCACGGTCGAGGAACTCGTGAGCTACGGCCTCTCCGCATGGGCCATGTCCCGCTACAGCGGCTGCTGGATCGGCATGAAGGCGCTGACGGACACGGTGGAGGGCGGCGCCTCCATCCCGGCCGACATGGACACGCTGCCCTTCATCCTGCCCACCGATTTCGAGATCCCCCCTGGCGGCCTCAATCTGCGCCCCCGCAACGGCAGCGCGCTGGAGCTTGAGGCGCGGCACTTCGAACAGCGCCACCCCGCTGCCCAGGCCTGGGTCCGCGCCAACAATCTGGATTGCCTGGCCTGGGGCAGCGCGCCGCATAACCGCATCGGCCTCGTCAGCACCGGCAAAGCCTATCTGGACGTCATCGAAGCCCTGCGCGGCCTCGGCTTGGATGAAGCCCGGTGCACCGCCCTCGGCATCGCCGTCTACAAAGTGGGCATGGTCTGGCCGTTGGAGCCGGAACGGCTACGCACCTTCGCGGAGACCTGCGACGAGATTTTCGTGATTGAGGAAAAGCACCCGATCATCGAGGACCAGATCTCCACCATCCTCTACAACCAGCCCGCGCATTTGCGCCCGCGCCTGACCGGCAAGCTGGACGAGAATGCCCGCCCGCTGCTCCGCGAAGTGGGCGAGCTGGATCCGGACCTTCTGCTGCACGTCATCGCCAACCGCCTGCGCGGCCGCATCGAGGACGACGCGCTGCGCGCCCGCTTCGACACAATCAAACCGCTGCAAACCGGCATCCCCACGATCTCCTATGGCGTCAAGGATTTGCTGCGGCCACCCAGCTTCTGCGCTGGCTGCCCGCACAACACGTCCACCGTGGTGCCAGAGGGCTCCATTGCAGGCGCCGGCATCGGCTGCCACATTATGGCGGCTGCAATGCCGGAGCGAAACACCATGGCCGCCACGCACATGGGCGGCGAGGGCGCGCAATGGATCGGCCAGGCGCCGTTCACGGACACGCCGCACATCTTCCAGAATCTTGGTGACGGCACCTACTTCCATTCCGGGCTGCTCGCCGTGCGCGCCTCCATCGCCGCCAAGACGCGCATCACGTACAAGGTGCTGCTCAATGGCGCCGTCGCCATGACCGGCGGGCAAACCGTCGAAGGCGAGCAATTCGCTGGCGACATCACCGCGCCGCACGTCGCCCACCAGTTGACCGCCGAAGGCTGCCGCCGCGTCGCCCTCGTCACGGACGACCTGGACCGACACACGCGCGCGGACTATCCGGCCCAGGTCACCTTCCACCCGCGCGAGGAACTGGACGCCGTCCAGCGCGAATTGCGGGACTTCGACGGTGTCAGCGCCATCATCTACGAACAGTCCTGCGCCACGGAAAGCCGCCGCATGCGCAAGCGCGGCACCCTGAAGGACCCCAACGAACGCCTGTTCATCCACCCGGAGGTTTGCGAAGGCTGTGGCGATTGCGGCGTGCAATCCAACTGCATCGCCATCGAGCCGCTGGAGACGGCCCTCGGCCGCAAGCGCCGCATCAACCAGACGGTCTGCAACAAGGATTACTCCTGCGCGAAAGGCCTTTGCCCCAGCTTCATCACCATCGTTGGCGGCAAGGTCCGTTCCAGCGCGGCCGGTGATCCGGATGCGGCCGATCCACTGGCCGGCGAACAGGCGATGATCGCGGCGCTGCCCGAACCCGCGTTGCCGCGCATCGGCGAGGTCTACAACATCCTGCTCGCCGGCATCGGCGGCCAGGGCGTGGTCACCGTCGCCGCACTCCTCGGCATGGCGGCGCATATCGAGGGACTTCTATTGACTGTGCTGGACAATTCCGGCCTGGCCCAGCGCAACGGTTCGGTCACCAGCCATCTTCGCCTGGGTGACGGCGCGGAACGCCACTCCCCGCGCATTCCCAATGGAGACGTGGACCTGGTCATCGGTGCGGACCCGATGGTCGTCGCCATACCGGAGACGCTCGCCAAACTCGGCCACGGCCGCAGCGCGGTGCTGCTCAACCGCTTCGTCTCGCCCAATGCCCGCTTCGCGCGCGATGCGGATCTGGACCTCAGCTTTGATCCGTTGCTGGCCCAGGTGATGCCACGCGCCGATCAGGAGCGGGTTGAAAACATTGATGCAACGCGCATCGCTCAGGTCATGCTCGGCAACGCGGTCGGCGCAAACCTGTTTCTGGTCGGCTATGCCTGGCAGAAAGCGCTGATCCCGCTGCACGCGCACAACATCATGCGCGCCATCGAGCTGAACGGCACCGAAGTGGCGATGAACAAGCGCGCCTTCGGTCTGGGCCGCATCGCCGCCGCGCGCCCGGATCTGGCCGCTGCCTGGCTGCGCGGCCACGAGGAAATTCGCGTCCCTGATAATCTGGGCGATCTCCTGGCGGACCGCATGCCCCGCCTGCGTGCCTGGGGCGGCGACAGCTGGGCCAAACGCTACCGCGCGCTGGTCGCGCGCGTTGAAGCTGCCGAGGCAAAATTCCCTGGTAACGAAGGCAGACTCTCACGTGCCGTGGCGCACGTGGCCGCCAAGCTGATGACCTACAAGGACGAATATGAAGTTGGCCGGCTTATGAGTGACCCCGGCTTCACGCGGCGTTTGCAGGAGAACTTCGAAGGCGAATTCACCGTCCGCTATAATCTCGCGCCGCCCTTGATCGCCAAACGCGATGCCCGCACCGGCCGCCCTCGCAAGCAGCGATTCGGCCCCGTCATGAGCCGCGGTTTCGCCATCCTCGCCCGCCTGCGCCCGCTGCGCGGCACCCCGCTGGACGTGTTCGGCTACGGCGCTCACCGCCGCATGGAACGCGACCTGATCGCTGAATACATGGCGCTTGTGGACACCGTCTTGGGTGACCTCACGCCGGAACGCGTGGAAGCGGCCGAAGCGGTGCTGCGGGCGCATGACCAGGTGCGGGGATACGATGTGGTGAAGGAGGAGTCGGTCAAGCGCGTGCGTGCGGCGCTGCCGGGGTTGTTGGCGAAGATGACGTAAGGAAGCAGTTCTTTTTTGAAAAAAAGAACCAAAAAACTTTTGTCCATTAGGTCCGCGACAGCAC
>CAZZYR010000040.1:0-3524 GCA_964658235.1 uncultured Acetobacteraceae bacterium
CGTTGTGCAGAACAGCCCTGATGTCGGCGGCAATCTCCAGGATCACGTGGATTACACCATAAACCGCCGCGTCAATGACCGCCGGCTGTTCGGCGGCACGCCCGCCATTCTGCCCCAAATCCTGCAAGGCTGGCGCACATACAAACAGACCGGCTCCGGCATGCTCACCACCAACGTCGCCGAATCAGGCGCCTTCATCCGCACCTCCCCAACCGTTGCCCGGCCGGACGTGCAAATGCATTTCTGCACCGCTATCGTCGATGACCACGGCCGCCGCTCCCACATGTTCCGCGGCCTCTCCCTCCACACCTGCGTCCTGCGCCCGAAAAGCCGCGGCACCGTGCGCCTCGCAAACGCGGACATGCGCAGCGATCCCCTGATCGACCCCAACTTCTTCGCGGATCCGGAGGACATGACCACCCTGAAGCGCGGCGTCTCCGCCGCCCTGCGCATCCTCGCCGCCCCCGCAATGCAGCCCTTCGCCGGCCGTCCCATCCGCCCACCCGCCGAAATGCCGGATGACGATCTCGAGCCCCGCATCAGGGCGGAAGCGGACACCATCTATCACCCGGTCGGCACTTGCCGCATGGGATCCGATGAAAACGCCGTCCTGGATCCGCTTTTGCGCGTGCGCGGCGTGGATGCGCTGCGCGTTGTGGACGCATCCGTGATGCCGACACTCGTCAGCGGCAACACCGCGGCGCCGAGTGCCATGATTGGGGAGCGGGCGGCGCGGTTGATTTGGCAGGGGAACGCGTAAGGAAGGAAGGCCTTCTTTTTTGAAAAAAAGAAGCAAAAAACTTTTATCTATTGGGCGCGCATGTCCGATCTAACGCGCGCCCCATTCGCAAAAGTTTTTTGCTTCTTTTTTTCAAAAAAGAAGGCCTTCCTTCCTAAACATTATGCTCCGGCTCCAACGCCGCCGCGATGTCCTCCGGCCGCTTCTGCGGCACAATCAGATCCATCACCCCAATAATCGCCGGCAGCACCACAATCGCGCCCGCCATGTTCATGAAGAACATGAACGTCAGCAGCATGCCCATATCCGCCTGGAACTGAAGCGGCGAGAACGCCCACGTCGCTACGCCGATAGACAGTGACAGCCCGGTGAAAATCACCGCGCTCCCGGTCTCCCGCAACGTCTGGATATACGCCGCATTCAGCGTGTAGCCGCGCCGCATGTAGTAGCTCAGGCGGGAGAACTTATAGATCCCGTAATCCACGCCGATGCCCACGCCCAGCGCCGTCACCGGCAGCGTGGAGAGCTTCAGCCCAATGCCCAGCACGGACATCGCCGCGTTGGCCAGAATGGACACCGCCGCCAGCGGCAGCACGATGCAGATCGCCGCGCGCACGGAGCGGAACACGCCCAGGCAGATCACGATGATCATGCCATACACGAGCCCGAGCATCGGCAACTGCGCCTGCTCCACCACGGTGTTCGTGGCCCCAATCACGCCGGCCGTGCCGGCGGCCAGTTCCAGCTTCACCTTCGCCGTCGTCGGTGTCGCGTTGAACGCCTCGATCGTCTTGATCACCCTGTCGATCGTGCCGGCCTTGTGGTCCGTCAGGAAGATGATCAGCGGCATGGCCGAACAATCATTGTTCGCCAGGCCCATGGACACCTCGAACGCGGAGCTGTCGCGGCCCAGCACGCGCGCATCATGCGGCAGGTAGTTGAACTTGGGATTGCCCTCGTTCCAGAACACATTGGCCAGGCTGCGCATCAGATGCGGCATGAACAGCGTGCTGCGCACGCCGGGCACACCCTGTAGCCGGTAATCCAGATCGTCGATGCGGCGCACCACGTCATAATCCAGACAAGAATCCGCTTTGCCCTCGGCGAACACCTCCAGCACGTCCACGCTGACGGAATAGTTGGCCTGGAAGAACGCGGCATCCCTGTTGTTGCGGCTGTCCGGACGCAATTCCGGCACGCCCACGTGCAAGTCACCCACCACCGGCTGACCCAGAAACAGCGCGCCGCCCGCCACAATCACGGTCAACGCGCAAATGATGACGGCGGATCGCGGCGCAATCAGGCTGGCCAGCAGCCGCCAGAACCCTTCGAACCGCGCCGCCCCGCGCTGAGCGGCCTCCACGCGCGCCATGGAGATCGTCGCGAAACTCGCGATCACCGGCAGCACCATCAGATTCGTGAACGCCAGCACGGCAATGCCAATGGCCGCCGTCAGCGCCAACTCCCGGATCGCCGGCACGGGAATCGTGGTGACGGTGACAAACGTCAGCACGGCCAGCGCCAGTGCAACTACGCCAGGCTCGAGAAGATTGTGGAAACTGCCGCGCGCGGCGTCCAACGCGCTTTTGCCCTCGCCTGTCAGCCGGACGTTGGACAGTGCTATCTGCACGCCGTGGCTGACGCCGATGGCCAGAATCAGGAACGGGATCAGCACGGATATCGGATCGATGCCGATGCCCAGAATGGTGATGATGCCCAGCTGCCACATCACCGCGATAAGCGAGCACGCCAGCGCCGCCCCGGTCAGGTAGAACGATCTCGAAACGATATAGAGCAGCACAGCGGCCACCGCGAGCGCGATGCCAAAGAACAGCACGATCACCTGGGCGCCATGCTCGATGTCGCCGATCGCCTGCGCGAAGCCCAGGATGTGCACCTGCGTGGCGGGCGTGTTGTATTTGGCACGGATGATGCTGTCGAGCTCATCGGCGAACTTGCTGTAATCCAGATGCGCGCCGGTGCGCCGGTCCACGTCGTTCAGTTTTGCGCTGACCACGGCGGAGCGGAAATTGTTCGCCACCAGCCGGCCCAATATGCCGGACTTGTAGATGTTGGCCTTAACCGTCGCGAAGCCCTTCGCATCCGGTGCGAAGGTGGCCGGGATCACGGGGCCGCCGTTGAAGCCACCCTCCACCACTTCGGCAAAACGCGTGTCCGGCGTGTAGAGACTGCTGACATGCGTGCGGTCCACGCCGGGCAGGAAGAACACGTCATCCGTCAGCTTGCGCAAGGCGTCGAAATATTCCGGCGTGAAGATGTTGCCGTCTTTCGCCTCCAGCGAGATCAGCAGCACATTGCCGCCGCCGAACTGGGTCTCCACCTTCTTATAAGTGTCGATATACGCATTATGCGACGGCAGCAGCTTGTCGAACGACGCATCCGGCCGAACGTGCACGGCAAAATAGCCCAGAAAAACCGTGACCACGGCAAACACTGCAAGGATCTTGCGGCGGTTCGAAAACAGCGCGCGTTCCAAATGGCCGATCATTGCGTCGCCTCCGCGGATTGGCCGGACACGGCCGGGTCAATCACGTGCACACCGTCATCACCCACGGCGACCCATTTGCCATGCGGCGCCTGCACCACGCCGGACAGCGTGGCCCCTGTGGGCGGCGGCATGGTATGCAGCTTGCCAGTCTTGGGATCGAATTGCATCACCAGCCCGTTGCTGCCAACCAGCGCCAGCGTGCCGTCGGACAATAGCGCGCCACCGAAGATGGCCCGCTGCTCCCCGGTATCTATCCGCTTCCAGGCCGGCGCGGCA
>CAZZYR010000040.1:3534-11398 GCA_964658235.1 uncultured Acetobacteraceae bacterium
CAGGCTGCCGCGCAGCCCGAAACTGTACATCGTGCCGTCCTGGCTCGCCAGGCAGCCGAACTGGGAGCCTTCATAGCCCACCGGCATCGGTGTCCAGGTGCCGCCATGGCGGACGAAGGCGTGGCCAGCCTCGCCTGTCACCACCACGTCCTCGCCGTGCGCCATGGCACAGTTCAGGTGATAATCCTCGTCCAGGTTGGGCAGCTTCTGCTGCGCCCAGGCGTTCCCGCCATCCTGCGTCTCCAGCACCAGGGCATACGCCCCGGTGGCGATGAGATGGTTCGGCCCAAGCTGCGCCACCGAAAACAGCGCTTGGTCGTTGCCCGCCACGGACTTCTGCGCGGCCCAATGCAGCCCGGCATCGGCGGTGTGCAGGATGGTGGCATCCTGGCCAACCGCCCAGCCTTCCTGCGGCGAGGTGAACAGCGTGGACGTTAGCAGCGCCTGGGTTGGGCTTGGCTGCACCTTCCAGGTGGCCGCGTCATCATCGGACAATAGGATGGTCCCGCGGTCCCCAACCGCCACCAGCCGGTCTCCTGCCCGGGCAACGGACAGCAGAACGCCATGCGTCGTGCGCCAGTCAGGCCGGTCCGTGTCCACGCCCGCCGACAGCGCCGGCACGGTCGTGGCGAGGATCAACAGGGCCACGGCGCACGCGCGCGAGCCAATTCCCAGGCAAACGGGCTTTTCTGACAAGGACACGAACCTCCGGCTTGTTTGCGGCACCATGCTGGCCAGTGCAGCTTTCAACTTGGACGCAACGTGCCGGCCCCCGCTGCAGCAGGGCCCGGCCGTCATGTCTGTATCGGGGGTTAAAGCGCGCCTGGGCGCTCTTGTCCCTCGTCAAATTCTTGTGTTGAGCAGCCGGTCGTGGAATCCGGCCGCCAATTCCGGTCGGCTGGCGGTCAGAATTCGTAGGTCACCACCGCGCTCAGGAAGTCGCGGTCACTCAGTCCATACGCCTTGCCGCCGTCAAACACCGGAAAATGGTTGGTATATTGCACGCCCAGGCTCCACGCCTGCAGGTAATTGAACGTGACGCCCACGCTGGCCGCCGCGGTGTTCTGCACGAAGATGTTCACACCCACCGGGCTGGTGCCCCAGAAATCATGCTGCAGCGAGATGGTGGGCTTCATGTCGATGCCGTAAGGCAGCACGTTCGGCATATCTACGATCATGGCCACCGTGTACGCGGCGGAGAACTGGCTGGCGCGGCCCTGATGGGAGATCGCCGTATTACCGTTGACAGTGGCAGCCTCCACGAAGGCGGAGTTCACGTCCGTAGTATAGGCCGCATCGAACACGCCACGCTCGCGTGGGAAGTTCGCCACGTAATCGCCACCGATCTCGCCCACCAGGATCACCTGGTTGATCGCCAGGCTGGGAATGGCCGGGAACAGCTTCGTCGCAGTGGTCTGCGCCTGGATCACCGGATAGCGCTTCCAGCCATCAATGATGGAGCCGAAGCCGGTTGGATAGCCAACGAGCCCGATCGTCGGATCTGCCAGCGCCGCCAGATAGGCGGCATTGACCGCCGGCGAAAGCGCGCGCGCAGCCTTCACGGCCGGCAGGTTCACCGCCAGCGCCAGGTCGGATGCCGACAGCTGGATGGGCTGGTTGAGGCGGCTGGAGAGTTCGCCCTGGATCGCCACGCCGGCCGGGCCGGTGAAGTTCCAGCTGACGCCCACCAGGTGGATATCCTTCGGGTAGTCCGCGAAGAAGCCAGCCGTGGACGTATAAGTCTTGGCCGCGTAGCCAGGCACGAACAGCGTCGTGATCGGGCTCGGCAGCACCGCGCTCGCAAGGCCAGTGCGGTTGGAGCCGAACGGCGTGCGGCTGTGGTAATTCTCGAAATAAAGCCCCAGTTCCGCGTCATCCAGGCTGGCAAACGTCTTGCGGATCGCGATGCCGCCTTCGTCCATGCTGGTCGGATGGCGGTCATTCAGGCGCGGCAGGCTGCCGCCGAACAGATCGCCGCCGCCCACCGGCTTGCCGTTGAACGTGCCGGGGAAGGCATCCACGCCGTACACGGACCGCGCATTGTCCGGAAAATAGTTGAACAGGTTGCCGTAGGTGCCGCCGTCCAGCAGCGAATCGTTGTTGCCAAAGAATGAACCATTCGGCTCCAGCTTGCTGCGCGTCCAGATCGGCTGCCAGAACGCCTCCACCGTCACGCCGCCGCCCACTTCCGTCTTCAGGTCCACCACCGGAATCGGCAGGAACCCGTTGCGCAGTTCCGAACCCGGCGTGCGCAGGGCGGTCACGTCCAGCGGATTGATGGAGTTGATGCCGAACTGGATGAACGTGCTCTCGCCCCAGTTCAGCGCCTGCGCGCCGATGCGCACGTCCACCGGATGGCCGAACACGGAGGGGCGGGCGAACACATAGGCGTCGAGCAGACGCAGATCCGCGCCGATATCGCGCGTGGCCGCGCGCGACAGCGGCTGGAAATCAGTCCGCTCGCTATCGATGATGGGATCATAGAACCCCGTGGCACGTATGAATACGCCGTAATCGTCTTTCTTGGCCTGCACCTCCGTGGTGATGCGCTGCACTGCAGCAACGGGCGTACCGGACTGGTAATTCAGCGTGCCGTTATCGGCGTTCGCCAGCACGAACTTCCCGCCATTGGCGATGCCAACGAAGTTCCGATTTATGTCGGATGTCCGCACATCCACGCTGGAAGACAGCGTGGTGTCCACATTGACCTGCCAACCGCCGACGGTGGTATCGAACGCGCGCGCAGCGTCCGCCGCGGCGAAAACGCCCACGGCCACGCCGGCCAGCAGGGCCAGGCGCCGGGCGCCCTGAAAAGTTGCAGCGTTCGTCGGTGAATTCAGCACGCGTGTTCCCCCGTAATAACCGCCGGTTCTGCGTCCGGTCAGGCAGCGTCAAAAAGATCTGGTTCGGAAGAGACGGTTGCCCCGGCCTCCTGCACCTCACTCAAACGTTAGGGTGCGCACACTAATCGCGTCAAGCGGGTGACAGCCCCGTGATGCAAACTTGCAACACAGCACCTTCAACTCCCGCAAGCTGGCTTTCGCAGTCAGCCGCACCTGCACCGATAATGGACGCGCGCGCCCGCCCCACCTATGCGATGTGCCGGGGGTGATCCGTGTCCAGTGAACCATCGAAGATCAGCCCGGCCCGCCCCGCGGCCGCGCCAACCGTGACAATCCTTCACCGCGGCCAGCACTACGCCGTCCGGTTCCTGCAATGCGACGCTCGCCCCTGGGCTGTCGTTTCCTTCGAATATTGGAAGCCCGCGCCCACACTGGATGGCGAATTCGCCGGCGAGGGGTTTTTCCGCGACCGCGGACTGAATGCCATCGGCATCATGGCCGCCACCAATGACTGGTTCCAGGACGACGAGATCCTGGATGTGCTGGCCGCCATCCGCGCGGCCACGCCCGGGTTCCGGCTGATCGGCTACGGCGCCAGCATGGGCGGCTTCGCGGTGATCAATTTTGCCCACGACCTCAACCTCGCATCCCTGGTCGCCGTGGTCCCGCAAATCTCTTTGGATCCTGCCAAGTCGCCTTATGAGACGCGGTGGCGGCAAGAGGCCAGCCAAATCACCTTCCGACACGACAAGATCGGCCGGATCCCCCGCCAGTCCAATGGCTGGATCCTGTTCGATCCCTGGTGCGTGGATGGCCGCCATGTCGCGGACATCCAGCGCCACCATGCCCTGGGCGAAGTGCGCGTGCATTTCGGCGGCCACGCACAGATGCTCATGCTTCAACAGGCCGGGCTCTATACGCCCCTGCTGCTGGACATGCTGGAAGAACGGTTCGACCCAGCCGCCTTCCGGCGGAGCTGGCGCGTCCGCCGCCGGCTAAGCGCGGCCTTCTGGCTCGGCCTGTCGCAGGCGCTGCTCACGCGTGGCCGCGCGGCGGCCGCTTTGCGCGCCATCACCGCCGCGCGGACCCTGCCGCACCCCGAGCCCGCGTGGATCGATCTTACCCAAGGCGAGGCGCTGCTGGCCTGCGGGCAACCCGAAGCCGCACACGCGCTTGCCTCACCCTGGGCGCAGGACCCTGCCTTCGGCGACCTGGCGCGGGACCTGCTGCGGCGCTGCCCCATGGCGCCGGCGCCTCCACCGCGCGCCACCCGCCTGACCCGCGTGGGCGGGCGCCTCAAACGCTTCCTCGCGCGCTGAAACCGCCGCGCCCTGCCACGTTGCAGTCAGAGTATCCAAATGGACGGGGCACATCATGAGTGGAACCAAAGACACGCCTACCGAACGCGAAAGCGTGGAGCAGGATAGGGACGAGGCCCTGGAAGACACGTTCCCCGCCAGCGATCCCCCATCCACGGGTGGCAGCACGGGACCGGATGACGTGCCGCCGCCGCAACGTTAAGGCGAGAAGAACCAAAAAACTTTAACCGTCTGCCGTGCACTCCAGGACAAGCCCGCGACAGCCAGCCAAAAGTTTTTTGGTTCTTTTTTTCAAAAAAGAACTGCTTTCTTCCTTACACCGAATAATACATCTCAAACTCCACCGGATGCGGCGTGTGCTCGAACCGGTAAACCTCGCTCCACTTCAGCGCGATATAGCTCTCGATCTGATCCTTGCTGAACACATCGCCCGCCAGCAGGAACTGATGGTCCGCCGCCAGCGCGCCCAACGCCTCACGCAACGATCCGCACACCGTGGGGATGTCCTTCAGCTCTTCCGGCGGCAGGTCATAAAGGTCCTTGTCCATCGGCTCGCCCGGATGGATCTTGTTCTTGATGCCGTCCAACCCGGCCATCAGCATCGCCGCAAACGCCAGATACGGATTGGCCGTGGGATCCGGAAACCGCACCTCCACGCGCTTGGCCTTCGGGTTTGTCGCATACGGAATGCGGCAGGACGCGGAGCGGTTGCGCGCCGAATACGCCAGCAGCACCGGCGCCTCGAAGCCCGGGATCAGCCGCTTGTAGCTGTTCGTGCTCGGGTTGGTGAAGGCGTTCAGCGCCTTGGCGTGCTTGATGATGCCGCCGATGTAATGCAGTGCCGTCTCGGACAGGTCGGCATAGGCATTGCCGGCGAATACCGGGCGGCCATCCTTCCAGATGGACTGGTGCACATGCATGCCGCTGCCGTTGTCGCCATAGATCGGCTTCGGCATGAACGTCGCGGTCTTGCCGTAGCTGTGCGCCACGTTGTGCACGCAGTATTTGTAGATCTGCATCTGGTCCGCGCTGGTCACCAGCGGGCCGAACTTGGTGCCCAACTCATGCTGGCTCTGCGCCACCTCGTGGTGATGCTTCTCGATCGGCAAACCCATCTCGCCCATCGCGGACAGCATCTCCGCGCGCAGATCGCTCTCACTATCCACCGGCGGCACCGGGAAGTATCCGCCCTTCACCGAGGGGCGATGGCCCATATTGCCTTCCGGATAATCCTTCATGGACGCATCCGGGCCCTCGGCGCTCTCCACCTTGTAATGTCCGTAATTGCCGGCCGTGCCGAATTTTACGCTGTCGAAAATAAAGAACTCTGCTTCTGGACCGAAATACGCGGTGTCGCCCACGCCGGAGGCGGCCACATACGCTTCGGCCTTCTTCGCCGTGCCGCGCGGATCGCGCGCATAGGCCTGGCCGGTGCTCGGCTCGATGATGTCGCAGAACAGGATCAAGCTCGGCTTGGCCGCGAACGGATCCATCACCGCCGTCTTCGCGTCCGGCATCAGGATCATGTCGCTCTCGTTGATCGCCTTCCAGCCGGCTATGGACGATCCGTCGAACATGATGCCGTCCCGGAACGCGTCCTCATCGATGGTGGACACGTGCTGCGCGGTGTGCTGCCACTTGCCGCGCGGATCGGTGAACCGGAGATCTACATACTCCACCGAGTTCTCGCGCATGATCTCCAAACATTTCGCAACCGCGCTGGGCTCCGCCGAGGCGCTTGCCGACTGGATTTTCTTTGCCATGATCAACCTTCGTGTTGGGGTTTGCTGATGCCGCAAGGCCTTCTTTTTTGAAAAAAAGAAGCAAAAAACTTTTCTCAGTGCTGCCGCGGACTCAAATGGATAAAAGTTTTTTGGTCCTTTTTTTCAAAAAAGGACTACTTGCTTTTTGAGTATGTCACAGCGCGTTCTCCCCCCGCTCACCCGTCCGGATGCGCACCACCTCCTCGACCGCGGTCACGAAGATCTTGCCGTCGCCAATCCGGCCGGTGCGCGCCGCGGTGATGATCGCCTCCACCGCGCGCTCGGACATGGCGTCGTCGCAGATCACCTCGATCTTCACCTTCGGCAGGAAATCCACCACGTATTCGGCGCCGCGATACAGCTCCGTATGGCCCTTCTGGCGGCCGAAACCCTTCGCCTCGATCACCGTCAGCCCCTGCAGGCCCACCTCATGCAGCGCCTCTTTCACCTCATCGAGCTTGAAAGGTTTGATCACGGCTTCGATCTTCTTCATGAAGCGCCTCCTCGGACGGCAGTCTTGTGATTGAGCCGGGCCAGGCCCCTGGTGGGGAGTCCGGCCGGGCTTGCTTGCAGGTGTGGCATGTGGCCCCCCTGCCCTGCAATGTTGGGAGACCCACCGCATGAACACCACCTTGTCCGCCCTGGGTACCACCATCTTCACCACCATGTCCGCGCTGGCCGCGCAGCACGGTGCCATCAACCTGGGCCAGGGTTTTCCGGACACCGACGGCCCGCGTGACGTGATCGAAGCCGCCGCCGCCGCCCTACTGGACGGCCGCAACCAATACGCCCCGCTGACCGGCCTGCCGGAGCTTCGCCAGGCCGTCTCTGCGGCCAACGCCCGGTTCTACGGGCTTGAGATCAGCCCCGATGCCGGCGTGGTCGTCACCTCCGGCGCCACGGAGGCGCTGGCCGCCTGCCTGGCGGCCGTCCTCAACCCCGGCGACGAGATCGTCCTCATCGAGCCGCTCTACGACACCTACCTCCCGGTGATCCGCCTGCTCGGCGCGGTGCCAAAACTCGTGCGGCTGGACCCGCCCGCCCCCAGCGGCGGCGGCTGGACCCTGCCGCGCGACGCCCTGGCCGCCGCCTTCGGCCCGCGCACGAAAGCCATCCTGCTCAACACGCCGATGAACCCGTGCGGAAAGGTATTTTCCCAGGAGGAATTGGCCTTCATCGCCACTCTGGTCGCCACCCACGACGCAGTCGCCATCTGCGACGAAGTCTACGAACACCTGGCCTTCCCCGGACAGCGCCACATCCCCCTGATGACGCTGCCCGGCATGGCCGACCGCACCCTGCGCATCGGCAGCGCCGGCAAAACCTTCTCGCTGACCGGCTGGAAAGTCGGCTACGTCAGCGGGCCGCCCGCACTCATCAGCGTGGTCGCCAAGGCGCACCAGAACCTGGTCTTCGCCACCCCGCCAAACCTGCAGCGCGCCGTGGCCGCCGGCCTGGCCAAGGAGGACGGCTACTTCATCGGACTCGGCGCCGCGCTGGCCGCCAAATGCGCGCGCCTCTCTGCCGGCCTGCTGCGCGCCGGCTTTGCTGTCCTGCCCTCCGCCGGCGGCTACTTCGTCATCGCCGATTTCGCTGGCCTGGGCTTCCAAGGCACAGACTTGGAGTTCTGCCGCCACAGCACGGAACACGCCGGCGTCACCGCCATCCCCGTCTCTGCCTTTTACGAAAACCAAGCCCCCGCCACCCTCGTCCGCTTCGCCTTCTGCAAGCAGGACCATGTCCTGGACGAAGCCTGCGACCGTCTCGCCCGCTATTTCAGCGCGGCACCTGAATTGCGCGCGGCCAGCTAGACGCGAGCCAGATTCACCACCAAGCGCACCAAGGACACCAAGGGCTCCAAGAAGGCTTCTTCCACATTCAATTGGCCGCCCTGGATGCACGCAGCATCTTTGGTATACGAAATCCTCTTCTTGGTGTC
>CAZZYR010000041.1:0-11326 GCA_964658235.1 uncultured Acetobacteraceae bacterium
GGACGTGCAGGCCGCCGCCGCGCGGATCGTGCAGGCGGACCAAGCTGCGCGGGTGGCAGGCAGCCCGCTGCTGCCTGGCATCACCGGCACGGTGGCGCAGAACTATACCCGTACCGGCAACCAGGCCGGCGGCACGTTCGGCAGCCTTGCCAGCAATCCTGCCTTCGCCGGCCTCTTCGGCAGCACCAGCCATTACACGGACACACGAACCTACTCAGCCGAGCTTTCGGCGAGCTACGAGGTCGATTTTTGGGGCAAGAATCTCGATGCCTTGCGTGCCGCGCAGGCATCCGCCCTGGGCAGCCGCTTCGATGCGCAGACGATTTGGCTGACCACGTCCAGCTCGATTGCCACCACCTATTTCCAGGCCGCCGGCTTTCGCGACCGCCTGGCGATCGCGCGCAACAACCTGAAATCGGCCTCGGATGTGCTGGACGCCTTCCGCGGCCGGCTCACCGTCGGCACCGCCAGCCTGCTGGACGTCAGCCAGCAAGAGGCCCTCGTCGCTGGCTATCGCGCCCAGATCCCCGCCTTGCAAAGCCAGTATCAGCAGGAAGTGCTGGCGCTGGGCATCCTTGTCGGCACGCCGCCCGAACGCATCGCCATCGACCCCGCGCCTCTGGTCAGCCTGCATCTTCCCGCCATCGCCGCCGGCCTGCCGGCCGATCTTCTCCGCCGGCGCCCGGACGTGGAATCCGCCGAAGCCGCCCTCGTGGCCCAAAACCAGACTGTGCGTCAGGATGTGGCCAATTTTTTCCCCAGCCTCTCGCTCACCGCGTCGGGTGGCCTGTCCAGCCTCGCTCTGTCCATGATCACCGGACCAGGCACCGTGGTCGCCAGCTTGGCCAGCCAGATCACCCAGACGATTTTCGATAACGGTCTGAAATCCGGCACGCTCGGCGAGGCGAAAGGCCGCTACCAGGAGCTGGCGGCCGATTACGCGAAGGCGGTGCTCCAGGCACTGCAGGACACCGAGACGGCCCTCACGCAAGCCGCCTTCGACGCGGAGCAGGAGCGGCTGGAGGCCGAAGCCGTGCGCACCGCCCAGCGCAGCCTGGACATCGCCCGCGCCCAGCTTCAAGCCGGCACGATAGATATCGTCACGGTTCTGAACACCCAGACCACGTTGTTCGGTGACCAGGACACGCTCGCCCAGGTTCGCATCTCCCGCTTCGTCGCGGCGGTCTCACTCTATAAGGCGCTGGGCGGCGGCTGGACCGGCCCGGTTCTGTCCGCCCCCAAGCACACGGTATATCCGCCCTCATGAAACGTCCGCTCTGGAAGCGCCTGCGATCCGCCCTGGTGATCATCCTGGTCATCCTGGCGGTGCTCGGCGCAATCTTCGGCCTGGTGAAGCTGCGCGCGGGCCACAAGCCGGCCAAGGATGCCGCCGCCGGGGACACCGCCATCCCGGTCGCCACCGCTGCCGCAATCCGCCAGGACGTGCCGCTCACCGTGGACGGCATCGGCACCGTGCAGGCGCTCAACACCGTCAACATCAAGCCGATGGTGGACGGCCCGCTCACTGAGATCCGCTTCCGCGAAGGCCAGGACGTGCGCGCCGGCGACGTGCTGGCCCGCATCGATGCCCGAACCTACCAGGCCGCCTACGACCAGGCCGTGGCGAAGAAGGCGCAGGACGAAGCCACGCTCGCCAACGCGCAGCGCGATCTCGCCCGCTACGACAAACTGGCCAAAACTCAGTATACCACGGCCCAGCAGGCGGACACGCAGCGCGCCACCGTGGCGCAGGACCAGGCGCTGGTCCGCCAGGACCAGGCGCAAATCGACAGCGCGCGCACCAACCTCAGCTACACCACCATCACCGCCCCGGTGGACGGCCGCACCGGCATCCGCCAGGTGGATCTCGGGAACCTGGTGCACAGCACGGACACCACGCCCATCACCGTGGTCACCACGCTGCGCCCGATTTCCGTGGTGTTCACGCTGCCGCAGCAAACCCTGCCCCAGGTTACCGCCGCCATCGAAGCCGCCCGCGCGCAGGGCGGCGCCGAGGTCGCCGCCCTGCCGCAGGATGGCGGCGAGCAGGTTGCAGGAGACGCAGCGCCGCAGGTGCTGGACCGCGGCCACGTGGCGGTTCTGGACAACGTGGTTGACCAGAACACCGGCACGATCAAGCTGAAGGCCGTCTTCCCCAACCCCGCGCTGCGGCTGTGGCCTGGCGCCTTCGTCAATATTCGTTTGTCCCTGCGTGTGGACCGCGGCGTCATCACCGTGCCCACCGCCGCCATCCAGCGCGGCCCGCAAGGCGCGTTCGTTTTCACGCTGGATCATGATGTGGCGTCCCGCCATCCTGTCACCGTGTCGCGCCAGGATGAGTCCGTTGCCGTCATTGCAGGCGGGCTGGCACCCGGCCAGCTGGTGGTCACGGACGGCGCGTCCCGCCTGACGGAAGGATCGCATATCCGGCAAGCCGGCACGCCCGGCACCGCAGCGTCAGGAAACGCCACCAACTTCTGACCTTGCACCTTATGGTTGCAATCACGAATGCGTTATGTTACGAATGACGCACGGTCGGAGATCACCGGGAACGGTGTTGTGCGGCCGGCAAGATGTTGTTTCCACACCCAAAGCCCGGCGGTTTTTCTTGCCTAAGCAACTCATCACAGGTGCAGGTCCTCAGGAGTTCGCTGGCGTAGGGTTTGTTTTTGGGACAGCTGCGGGCGTGCTGTTCGGTTCACTGGACATCCACGCGCTCTGGCCCACCGTCTGCGCTGGCCTCGCCGGTTTGGTGTTGAGCCTTGCTCTTCGGGCTTGGCCTGCCCTGCGCGGCGGGCGGCCTGCCAAGACGCTCCTCAATCCGGGGGCAGCCAAAAAAGCGTGATCTCGCACCGGACCGCAAGATGCGGAGCAGTCTCACTCGTAGAGACTTTGTTTGGCGCTGTCGCGGTTTGGCGCTGTCGTGAAAATTAGTCTTCGGGTTTGTCCCGAAGGTTCTCGGGCCATCGGTGGGGCCTCGATGGGCGCCATTGTGTTGGGCTCCGGCGCGGACGGCGTGACGAGAGCGGTGCGGATTGGCGGTGCCATCGGAGCGTTTGCCGCGACGTAATCTTAGTGGCGCTCCGCGTCCTGGCGGCCGGCAAACCCTGATCCACCGCGCTTGCGCGATTCGGCACGCGACCGCGCAGCCTGTATCATCCTGGCTCACGGTTCGCCGTCAGCGAGGTTTTCATGCGCACCAACAAACTCGGCCGCACCGGCCTGCTCGTCTCCGAACTATGCCTGGGCACCATGACCTTCGGCGGCGGCGAAGGCATATGGCAGAAGATCGGCGCATTGGGCCAGGAAGATGCCGAACGCCTGGTCGGCCACGCCGTCGATTCCGGCATCAACTTCCTCGATACCGCGGACGTCTATGCGGAAGGCCTGTCGGAACGGATCACCGGCCAGGCAATCCGTAACCTGAAGATCCCGCGCGAAAATCTAGTCGTTGCCACCAAGGTCTTTGGCCAGATGGGGCCGGGCCACAACAGCCGTGGCGCATCGCGTGCCCACATCATGAACGCAGTGAAGGCCAGCCTCGGCCGCCTTCAGTTGGACCATATCGACCTCTATCAGATCCACGGTTTCGACCCGATCACGCCGATCGAGGAAACCGTCCGTGCCCTGGATACCCTCGTCCAGCACGGCCATGTCCGCTATGTGGGCGTCTCCAACTGGGCCGCCTGGCAGATCATGAAGGCGCTGGGCATTGCCGAACGCCACGGCCTCGCCCGCTTCGAAAGCCTGCAGGCCTATTACACCCTGGCCGGCCGGGATCTGGAGCGCGAGCTGGTGCCCATGCTGCGCGCCGAACAGGTTGGCCTGCTGGTCTGGAGCCCGCTCGCCGGCGGCTTGCTCAGCGGCAAATATACCCGCGACCAGGAGAACGCGCCGGATGGCCGCCGCGCGAGCTTCGATTTCCCGCCGGTTGACCGTGACCGCGCTTTCGCTTGCATCGACGCCATGCGCCCTATGGCCGAATCCCGCGGCATCTCCGTGGCGCAGATCGCGCTGGCCTGGCTGCTGCACAGAAAGGTAGTCAGCAGCGTCATCATCGGCGCCAAGCGGATCGAGCAGTTGGCGGACAACATCGCCGCCACCAAGGTGGACCTGTCCGAAGCGGAACTGGACACGCTGGACCAGGTCAGCATGCTGCCGCGCGAATATCCGGGCTGGATGTTCGAAACCCAGGGCGCCCGCGGCAAGACGCTGATGGAGATCGGGCGGAAAGGGGCGCGGTAGAAAGTTCTTTTTTGAAAAAAAGAACCAAGAAACTTTTTTCCGTGCTGTCGCGGTTCCATCCGCCAGCGCGCGCCCCATAGACAAAAGTTTTTTGCTTCTTTTTTTCAGAAAAGAAGACCTTTCTTCCTTATCCCCCCAACGCATGCACCACCCGCGTTTTGCTCCTCGCAAACACCTCGTCCGGCACAAAGAAATCCGCCACCAGCGCCGCCTCCGGATCATACGCATACACGCCCAGATCCCGCACGCCCTCCGCCAGCAGCACCTCCTCGTCGATGAAGAAGTTGCCTGTGCAGGACCGTGACTCCCGGCACAGCACCGCATGCGCCGCATCCGCCATGATCTCCGGTTTGCGGCTGCTTTTCGCCATCGCATCGCCGCCCAGCACGTTGCGCACCGCGGCCGTATCGATCGCGGTCAGCGGCCACAGGCTGTTCACCGCGATCCCCGCCGGCGCGAACTCCGCCGCCATGCCCAGCGTGCACAGGCTCATGCCGTATTTTGCGATCGTGTAGGCCACATGGCGGCCAAACCATTTCGGGCTCATGTCCAGCGGCGGCGACAGCGTCAAAATATGCGGGTTCGCCGCCGCCTTCAAATGCCGGATTGCCGCCCGGCTCACCATGAACGTCCCGCGCGTGTTGATGCCCTGCATCAGGTCATACCGCTTCATGTCCGTGCCCAGCGTGCCGGTCAGCGAAATGGCGCTGGCATTGTTGATCAGGATGTCGATCCCGCCAAAGGCTGAAACGGTGGCTGCGATGGCGGCATTCACCTGGTCCTCGAACCGGATGTCGCACAGGATCGGCAGCGCCTGGCCGCCGGCCGCGCGGATCTCCTCGGCCGCCGTGTGGATGGTGCCGGGCAGCTTCGGATTGGGGTCTGATGTCTTGGCGGCAATCGCCACGTTCGCGCCATCGCGTGCCGCCCGCAGGGCTATGGCCAGGCCAATGCCGCGTGATCCCCCGCTGATGAACAGCGTCTTTCCCTGCAGGCTCATGGCGCGCTCCCTTGTGTCTTTGGCGGCACGCTTGCTGGCCATCGCCGCCTCGTCAACACACGCCGCCATTTCCACTTGCACTCCCGCGCATTGACTGGTCTGAGGGCGCGAACCAACCCGCCGGGGCAGGAGCAGTTAATGTCCGAAACCACGCTCCCCCGGCATCCCCCAAACACGGCCAGCGTCCGGCGCCTGCCGAACGGGTTTGACCTCGCCGCCCTGCTGTTCATCTCCGCCCTGCTGATCGTGGTCGGCCAGGCCGCGCGCCACACCTTCGCGCCGCTGGCGGTGCCACAAACCACAACCATCCACCTCGATCCGTCCTATCTGCCGGGCTACGCGCTGCGCACGGTGATGCGGATGTTCGCGGCCCTGGCCTGCTCGCTGCTGTTCACCTTCACCTACGCCACCTGGGCGGCCAAAAGCCGCCGCGCCGGCATGGTGCTGGTGCCCATCCTGGACATCCTGCAATCCCTGCCGATCTTCGGCTTCCTCACCTTCACCGTCACCTTCTTCCTCGGCCTCTTCCCCGGCCAGGTGATCGGCGCGGAACTGGCGGTGATCTTCGTCATCTTCACCAGCCAGGCCTGGAACATGGCGTTCAGCATGTACCAGTCCCTGCGCTCCATCCCGTCCGACCTGGATGAAGCCACGCGCGGCTTCGGCCTGTCCGCCTGGCAGCGCTTCTGGCGGCTGGAAGTGCCCTTCGCCACGCCTGGGCTGATCTGGAACATGATGATGTCCATGTCCGGCGGCTGGTTCAGCCTGGTCGCCTCCGAAGCCGTCACTGTGGGCGACACCTCATTCCAGCTCCCCGGCATCGGCAGCTACATCGCGGTCGCCTCGGCCGCGAAGAACATCCCCGCCGTGCTCTACGCCATCGGCACCATGCTCCTGGTGATCCTGGCGTATGACCAGCTCCTGTTCCGCCCGCTGGTGGCGTGGAGCACGAAATTCCGCTTCGAGACGACCCAGGTGGACCAGGGCGAGGATCCCTGGATGCTGGCGCTGCTCCGCCGCACCCGCGTGCTGCGCCGCGCCGGGGATGCGCTGGGCGCCGCCTTCTTCGCCGTCAGCGGCCTGCGCCTGCGCGCCCGGCGCACGGCCCGCCCCCGCCGCGCCGGCGGCCCCTCCCGCGTAACCGACGCGGCGTTCATCCTGGTCCTCGTCCTGGTCGGCGCCTGGGCCGCCTGGCACGTGGTGCGCTTCTGCGCGGCCGGCCATCTGACCTTGGCCGATCTCGGCACCGCCTTCGGGCTCGGGCTCTTCACGCTGACCCGCGTGGTCATCTTGATGACCCTGGCCACCCTCGTCTGGGTGCCCATCGGCGTGCTGATCGGCCTTAGCCCCCGCTGGTCGCGCGTGCTGGGCGGCGCCGCCCAATTCCTCGCCGCCTTCCCGCCGAACCTGTTCTACCCGATCTTCGTCGTCGTGATCGTTAGCCACGCGCTGAACCCGGACATCTGGCTAACCCCGCTGATCATCCTGGGCACCCAGTGGTATATCGCCTTCAACGTGATCGCCGGCGCGGCCGCCTTCCCCGGGGACCTTCAGGAAGCGGCAAAGAACTTTCGCGTGGGCGGGCTGCTCTGGTGGCGCCGCGTGATCCTGCCTGGCATCTTCCCGTATTTCATCACCGGCGCCATCACCGCTTCCGGCGGCTGCTGGAACGCGTCCCTGCTGGCCGAAGTGGCCACCTGGGGCAACACCACGCTGCGCGCGCACGGGTTGGGCGCATATATCCAGGATGCGACGACGAAGGGCGACACGGCGCGAGTGCTGCTGGGGATGGTGGTGATGGCGGGGTTTGTGCTGTCCTTCAACCGGCTGGTTTGGCGGCCGATGTATGCGTATTCGGCCAAACGACTTAGAATGTAAGGAAGAGTTCTTTTTTGAAAAAAAGAACCAAAAAACTTTTTCAGTGCTGTCGCGGACTAATAGATAAAGTTTTTTGCTTCTTTTTTCAAAAAAGAAGGCCTTGCCTTTTCAGGAGTTTACCCATGGACGCCCTCGTCAACCTCCTCGAAGTCCGCAACTGCAAGCAGGCCTACCACAAGGACTCCTCAAGTGACTTCGTGGTCCTGGACAACGTGGACGTCACGATCCGATCCGGCGAGATCGTGGGCCTGCTCGGCCGCTCCGGCTCCGGCAAGTCCACCCTGCTGCGCATTGTCGCCGGCCTGCTCAAACCCACCGCCGGCGAGGTCCTCTGGCGCGGCACGCAACTCACCGGCCCGGCGGAAGGCGTTGCCATGGTCTTCCAAAGCTTCGCGTTGTTCCCCTGGCTGACCGTCCAGGAAAACGTGGAACTCGGCCTGGAAGCCCAGGGCGTCCACCGCGCCGAACGCAACACCCGTGCGGAGGAAGCTATCGATCTGATCGGCCTGGGCGGCTACGAGGACGCCTACCCGAAGGAAATGTCCGGCGGCATGCGCCAGCGCGTCGGCCTGGCGCGCGCGCTGGTGGTCCATCCGGACTTGCTCCTGATGGACGAACCATTCTCCGCGCTGGATGTGCTCACCGCGGAAACCCTGCGCACGGACCTCATCGATTTGTGGATGGAAAGCAAATTGCCTGTCCGCTCCATCCTGATGGTGACCCATAATATCGAGGAAGCGGTGCTGATGTGCGATCGCATCCTGGTGTTCTCCTCCAATCCCGGCCGCGTGGCACAAGAACTTTCCGTCCCCTTCCCGCACCCGCGCAACCGCCACGATGCGGCATTCCGCAAGTTCGTCGACGACATCTATGCCCTGATGACGCGCCGCGCCACCAGCGTGCCCGCGCCGGCCGCCGGTGATACCGCGCAACCGCCGCCCGCGGAGATTGCCCACGCTTTGCACCCAGTGAACATCAACCTGCTCGCCGGCCTCATCGAAACCCTCGCCGGCGAACCCTACCGCGGACGCGCGGACCTGCCGCCCTTGGCAGCAGCCCTGCAACTGGAACTCGACGAATTGCTGCCTTTGGGCGAAACTCTGGCGCTCCTGCATTTCGGCGAACTGGAAGAAGGCGACATCAAACTCACCAATGAAGGCCGCGTCTTCGCCAACGCGGACACGGACGAGCGCAAAATCCTCTTCGCCGGCGTCCTGCGCGCGCACGTCAAACTCGCCGCTAATATCCGCAGCGTGCTAGACGAACGCTGGAACCACCGCGCCAGCGCCGTGCGCTTCCGGGACGAGCTGGAGGATCACATGTCCCCAGACTACGCGGAAGACACCTTGAGAGCCGTCATCGGCTGGGGCCGCTTCGCGGAACTGTTTAATTACGATGAAGAGGCCGACCAGTTTTTTCTGGATGAGGATGAGTAAGGAAGAGTTCTTTTTTGAAAAAAAGAACCAAAGAACTTGTTCTTCCTGCTCTGGAAACGCACGCTCCAGTCACATCGGCGCGCTCTCGTCTTGCTTACTGAACAACTTGTGTGAATCACGCATGGATCAGAAGAATGTCTGCCCGGTCTGCTACTATCCAGACCTAACGGAGACTCCACATGATCATCATGGCTGCCCTTCGTTTGAGATTTGCATCTGCTGCGGAACGGAGTTTGGCTACGAGGACTGCACCATACCCCATTCGGCTCTCCGCGAACGCTGGATAAGCTGTGGAATGAAATGGTCCAGTGTCCTCACGCCTCCACCTCCCGGTTGGGACCCCGCTCATCAACTCAAAAACTGCTCACCAAACCAATAAATCCAGCCCTTACTGAATTAGGGGTGCGGATTGCCTCACGGGCGCAACTCAAAGGCCCCGGGGATTGCCGGACCCCCAACTCACAATAATCAAAAGTTTTTTGCTTCTTTTTTCAAGAAAGAGGTGCTTACTTTCCAAACAGCAACGGTCTAGGATCGTTCCATGTTACGCCGCATCATCCTCCCCATCATCCTTCTCCTCGTCATCGTCGGCGGCTGGTGGTCCTACCGCCTCGTGCTCGGCCGCCCCACGAACATCAACATGTTCTACGAACGCGCCATGATTGAGGTGGCACTCGACAATCCCGAAGCGCTCACCTCCATCGGCCTGATCGACAACACCTGGCTCGATTTTCATAGCGGCAAGCTCAGTGACGTATCCCCGGCTGCCACGGACCGTCAAATGGACCGCTCGCGCCGCCAACTGACCATGCTGCGCGACTATCCGCGCGATAGCCAAACTGAGGACCAGCGCCTCTCCACGGACATCCTCGCCTGGTGGCTGGATGACCAGGTGCGCGGCGCGCCGTTCCGCTTCCACGATTATCCCGTCAACCAGCTCTTCGGCGAACAGAGCGAGCTGATCGACTTCATGGTGCAGCAGCACCAGGTCCCCAGCGTCTTCGCCGCCCAACGTTATATCCAGCGCCTGCGCGCCGTGCCCGCGCATATCGATCAGCTGCTGGAAAGCCTGAAGCTGCGGGAGGATCGCCACATCCTGCTGCCGCGCTTCGTCGTCACCGAAGTGATCACCCAGCTCCGCGGCATCCTCGCCCCCGCGCCGGACAAGAACATCCTCGCCACCTCATTCGAGGAAAAGCTCGCCAAGATCAAGGATCTCTCCGCCGACGACCACAAGGCGCTCAGCACGGGCGTTACCGCCGCAATAAGGGACGCCGTCTATCCCGCCTACCAGAAGCTGCTGGCCTACGAGGTGGCCTACGAACCCCGCGCCCGCACCACGGACGGCGTCTGGGACCTGCCGAACGGAGATGCCTATTACACCTGGGAACTCCGCTCCCAAACCACGTCGGACATGACTCCGGACGAAGTCCACGCTTACGGCCTCTCCGAAGTCGCCCGCATCGAAAGCGAGATCACCCCCATCCTCGCCCCGTTGAACCTGCAAGGCGACACCATCGGCGCGCGCATCACCGCCCTCTCCCACGATGCCCGCTACAACTTCTCCAACGATGATGCCGGCCGTGCCAATATCCTGGACGGCTATCGCGCGCTGCTGGCCGACATGTGGACGCATCTGCCGGACGAATTCTCCCTGCTGCCACAGCAAAAACCCGAAGTCCGCGCCATCCCCGCCTTCAAGGCGGAAACCGCCCCCGGCGCCTATTACCAGGGCCCGGCGCTGGACGGCACGCGGCCCGGCGTTTTCTTCGTCAATCTGTCCCACCCGTCGGAGACGCAAAGCTGGGGCATGAAAACCCTCGCCTACCACGAAGGCATCCCGGGCCATCACCTCCAGCTCACCATCGCCGCCGAACTCAAGCACGAGCCCACATTCCGCAAAGTGCTCGGCTTCACCGCCTATCAGGAAGGCTGGGCGCTGTATTCCGAACGCCTCGGCTGGGAAATGGGCTTCGAAAAAGACCCGCTCGACAATCTTGGCAGGCTGCAAGCCGAACTTTTCCGCGCCGTCCGCCTCGTCGTCGATACCGGCATCCACGCCAAGCATTGGACGCGCGACCAGGCCATCGCCTACATGACGGACAACACCGGCATGGGCACCAACGAAGTCCGCGCGGAAATCGAGCGCTACATCGTCATGCCCGGCCAGGCCTGCGCCTACAAAGTCGGCATGGCCCGCATTTTGAAGCTGCGCGAGGACGCCCGCGCCGCGCTGGGTCCGCGTTTCGACATCAAGGAGTTCCACCGCATGGTCACCGGCGCCGGCGCCATGCCGCTGGACGTCCTGGAAACCCGCGCCGCTGCCTGGATCAAAACGAAGCAGGCGCAAACAGGCACGTGACAGGAGCGGGCGGCGTCCTCGCCCGCATCAGGCGCAGCTGGGACAACTATATCCGCAGCTACTACATCTACGCTGTCACGGTCCCAATCGCGATCTTTATCGCTGATGACATCCTGACCGGCTGGCACGATCACGGCCATCAAAGCCGGCTCCACATCATCCTGGAAAACGCCGCCGAGGATCTGGGCGCGATCGCCGTGTGGCTTACCTTTGCCGGTCACAGGCTGTGGGAGCGCCGGCCCATTCCGCATTGGCATTGCGAATGCCCGCACTGTCATTTCAAATGGGTTATGCACCCGAAGCATAGGGTTCGGGCGTGTCCGCAGTGCGGCGCGGCGGAGCCAGGGTAAGCAAGGCCTTCTTTTTTGAAAAAAAGAAGCAAAAAACTTTTATTCATTGAGTCCG
>CAZZYR010000042.1:0-11251 GCA_964658235.1 uncultured Acetobacteraceae bacterium
CTCGGCGCCTGCAACAAAGCCAGCGGGTCCGTCCCCGCCTGCCCCGCCCGCCATGTGGCCACCGTGCCCACGGACAAATCCACCGCCGCCTGGGACACGCTCCCGCTATGCGCAATGTTCAGATACGCCGCCGCGGCGCCCAATCCGCCATCGGCCGGCGGCGGCAGGAACGCCGCCTGGTCCTCCCCCGCCTTCACCACGATCGGATTGACCAGCCCGGCCACGGACCGACGCAAATCGTACGCGCTCACCGGCCCCCCCGCCAGGCCGCTCGCCTCCTCGAAGCGCTGCGCCATCAGTCCCTGATACAGGTCGCCCACGCCCACGGTGGCTAACTGGTTCAACGTGGCCGCCAGATCGGTCTGGATCAGCCGGCCGCCCTCGCCCAGCGCCTGCCCGTCCGGCGCGAAGATGGCCGCCGCATTCGGGTCCGCGTTCAGCGGCCCCTGTACCTGCGCCAGATCGCGTGCCAGCGCCCTTGGGATAGTGAACCCCGATGCCGCCGCCTGATACGCCGGCGTCACCAGTTGCGAGAACGGCTTGCTCCCATAGCGCGCGCTCAGCAGATACAGCCCGCGCGCCAGCATCGGCACGGCGGCCGGCCGGTCACCCGCGTTGTTCGCCGGCGCCCGCGGCGTAAACAGGATCGCTTCCGGCACCCCATGCCCAGGCCCGGCAGCCCCCGGCCGGTACACCATGCACGCTCCGCCGCCGCCCAGGGACGCGCGCGACGGCAAGGTCACGGACATCATGAACCCCAGCGTGACGGCCGCATCCGCCGCGTTGCCGCCGGTGGCCAGCACCTCGCGCGCGGCCAGCGCGGACAGCGGCTCGTCTCCCGCCACGCCGCCGATGAAGCCCGTCAGATGCTCGCCCGGATCCAGCGGACCGCCCAGCAGCGTCTTGCTGACCGTGTGCACCGTCGAGTGCACCGTGTCGCAGCCGCCGGTCGCCAGGCTCATGCCCAAAGCCAGAAGAAGTCCCTGCCGTGTCCGGCCGCCCACGCGTGTGCTCACCGGCGCTCAAACTCCACTCAATCTGCTCAGGAACCCGGTGCAATAACCGCCTTCCCCGGCGGCGGCAACCGGACCACCCGCCGGCGCGCTCGTCAGCCCGGACCGGCAATGCTACAGCCCGCCGTCCAAGAACGAGGCCCTCCCCATGCGCCGTGCCCTGCTGCTTGCCACCGCCCTCCTCCTCGGCGCCCCCGCGCTTGCCGCCGACCCGGCCCCAAGCTTCACCCCGGACCAGCGCCGCGAAATCATCCAGATCGTCCGCGACGCGCTAAAGGCAGACCCCACCATCCTGCGGGACGCGGTCGTCTCCCTGCAGGCGGACGAGCAGGCGCGTGACCAGGCGGACATGAAATCCCGCCTCGCCGCCAACCAGCATGCGCTGACCGCCACCTTCGGCGACCCGGTGGCCGGCAACCCGAACGGCGACGTCACCCTCGTCGAATTTTACGATCCACGTTGCCCGTATTGCCGCAAGATGCTCCCCGCCATCCAGGCGCTGTTGCAGAAGGACCCCAAGCTCCGTCTGGTCTACAAGGACATCCCCGTTCTCGGCCCCGCCAGCACGCTGGAAACCCGCGCCATTCTCGCCGCCGCCAAACAGGGGGGTTACGCAAAGATGCAAGCCGCCCTGATGACCAACCCCGCTGCCCCAAGCGACGCCATGATCGCCGACACGGCCCGCTCCCTCGGCCTGGACCCGGCCCGCCTCGCCTCGGACATGAATTCGGCCGACGTGTCCCGTAAGATCGACACCAATCTCGGCCTTGCCCACGCGCTGAAGGTCGAAGGCACACCGGTGTGGATTGTTGGCGACGTCGTTATTCCGGGGGCGGTGGACCAGGACGCGCTTGAGGCGGCTGTGGCCTCGGCGCGGAAAAAGGGATGATGGAAGCAGTTCTTTTTTGAAGAAAAGACTCAAAAAACCGGGCGCACCCTTAGCGCCCGTGCCCTGGCTTGACCCGGCCATCCACGTGGTTGTCACACGCACCGCGCTTGATGTTCGGCACGCTTTCGCGATCACTATTTTGCAGGCGGACACACGTGGATACCCGGGTCAAGCCCGGGCACGGGTCGCTCGACAAGCGCGTCCCGGTTTTTGCTTCTTTTTTCAAAAAAGAAGCCTCCTTTTCGTCTGCTCACCATGCCACTACTCGTCCCAGATAATCCAGATACTCCAGACCCGGCCTGCCAAGCTTGCCGAGCAGCACATCCACCACGCCGGGAACACTCTCCCCAATGCTCAGTCGTCCGTCCGGCCCGCCCATCTCCGTGCGCACCCAGCCGGGCGCCATCAGCACCATCGCCCGTTTCGTACCCGCATGGCGCGCCGCAAAGCTGCGCATGAACATGTTCAACGCCGCCTTGCTGCCGCGGTAAACCTCCCGCATTCCGGTTTCATTGTTGCCGACGCTGCCTTGTCCGGATGACATCACGCCCAGCAAACCGACCGGCGCCACCAGATCCTGCAAACCTTCCAGCACCCGCAACGGACTCAGCGCGTTCGTCACCATCACGCGCACGAATTCGCCGGTCGTCACATCCGCAATCGTCTCCTCCGGGTTGTTGCTGACGCCGGCATTGACGAACAGCATGTCAAACACCCTGCCAGAGAGCCGCCCACGAAGTTCGGTGATCTGCTCCGGCACGCAGATGTCCAAAAGCTCGATCTCCACGCGGCCGGCAAAGCTGTCCGCCAGGTCATGCAGCCCCGTCCGGCCAGCGCCCGGACGCACCGTGCCGACCTCGCTCCATCCCCGCGCCACGAACTCGGCCGCCATGGCGTGCCCACGCCCCCGCGATGCCCCGATGAGAAGAATGGTTTTTGGTGCTGACATGATTGTCCTTAGGTAAATCGCCGGAAACGTCCGAACCGATCGCCCGCGGCCCCGTTCTTTCCCTACCTTCTCTTCATCCCCCGGACGCGCCCCGGCAAGGGTAGCGGCTCCATGGTTAACCCGTTACACATGCCGAGAAACCAACGAGGATGCCCGTCATGAGAGCCGTGCTGCCCGTGCTTGCGTTGATGATCGCGCTGACCGCCGCCACCGTCGCCACCCCCGCGGCCGCACAGCCGGCCATCCCGCCGCCGGAGGCCGAGCTGGGCGAGCCGCCGCCGCCGCCGGGCCCGCCCGAGCGCTTTGTCCTGGAACCGGGCCACTGGCGCTGGAACGTGTACGCCCACCGGTATGTGTGGGTTCGCCGGCATTGGATCCCTGCAGGTCCCGGATACGTGCATTTCGTGCCTGGCCATTGGGCCGGCGGCGTGTGGATCCGGGCGCACTGGACCGGCTGATCGGCGAACCACGTGCGCGATCACGTGACCGGATGATGGCGGCGCGCCGGCATCGGCCGGTCGCCGTCGCGTCGGCTTTTGCCTGTGCCGCCGCCATCGTGGTGGCGCGCGGGTCGGAGACGTTTCTGGGGCTTGTGCCCTGCGCCTTCTGCCTGCTTGAACGCTGGCCTTACTATATCGGCACCGGCCTCGGCGCGCTCGCATTCTTCCTGCCGCGTGTTGCCGGGCGCGGCCTGCTCTGGCTGACCGTGGCGGTGCTGCTGGCCGGCGCCGGCCTTTCCTTTACCCATGTAGGGGTGGAGCAGCATTGGTGGCCGGACCCGCTGCCGGAATGCACTGCGCCGGATTTCTCAGGCATGACCATGGCGCAGCGCCTGTCGGCAATGCCAGCCCGGCCCGCCAAGCCCTGCGAGGACCCCGACTACCTCATCCCGGGCGTGCCCGTGTCGATGACGCAGATGGGATTCGTCTACGCCCTGGTGGTATCCGTTTCGCTCGCCATGTCCCTCTCACGTAGCAAGGGACGCAGATTCTGATGGGATTGCCGGGAGATATCAGCGCGCGCGCGCGGCTGGAGCGGATCGTTCGGGTGGATCACGCCGGTGAATACGGCGCGCAGCGCATTTATGCCGGCCAGCTCTCCGTGCTCGGGCGCGGTGATAAGGGCGACATCCTGCGCCATATGATGGCCCAGGAGCAGCACCACCTGGACACGTTCTCGTCCCTGATCGCCGAGCGGCGGGTGCGCCCGACAGCTTTGCTGCCGCTATGGCACCTGGCAGGATACGCGCTGGGCGCGGTGACGGCGGCCATGGGCGAACGCGCGGCGATGGCCTGCACCGTGGCGGTGGAGGAAGCCATCGATGAGCATTACCGCGCCCAGGTGACCGATCTCGGCGAGGACGAACCTGCGCTGCGGGCGACAATCGAAGAGTTCCGGGCGGAGGAACTCGAGCACCGCGACATCGGGCTGGCCCATGAGGCCGAACTGACCCCGGGCTACCGCGTGCTGGCCGGTTTCATCAAGGCAGGCTGCAAGGTTGCGATCGCCGTAAGTGAACGGGTCTAGCCGGCAGCCCGACTTCCTTACTGACTAACCGGAACACTCAACCCAAGCCCCGCCGCAGCCGCCTTCCGACGCTCCAGCGTCCCCTGTTGGCTGGACGCATACGAATACCCGTCCCCCTGATACAGCGCGTTCGGGGACAGCATTTTGGGTGACAGCTGCGCCTCCGTGCGGACCTCGCCCGCGGGCGGGGCCGCGTCCTCGTCCGGCATCGGCGCGGCCTGATACATCGTGTTCTGAATAGTCAGCGATTTGGCTGGGGCAGCCTGGGCGAGCGGCCCGACGTCGCCGATCTGAACCTGCATGTTGTCCGACCCGGCGGCGCCAAGGGCGATCAGGAGAAGGCCGCCTAGGGCGGCGCGCTGCATGAAGCTGTCCATACCGAAAGGATGAACATATTTGCGGATCAGTTCAACTATAATTGAAAAAAGTGATGAATGTTACAGTGCCTCCGCGAAGGACGTCAGAAAGATTCTGGACCGCAATCAAGTTCAGCGGTGATGGGGCTGGCGGCGCGCCCCATCCAGCAGTGCGCTAGGCGGGGAGGATGACCCCGTCCAACGATTCCAACGCCAGGATCCCGGGCAGAAGCTTGCCTTCCAGCCATTCCAGGAAAGCGCCCCCCGCGGTGGAGACGTAGCTCATCCGGTCCACCACGCCGGCCTGTTTGAGGGCGGCCACGGTATCTCCTCCGCCGGCCACGGACCGGAGCCTGCCGGCATCGGTGGCGGCCGCCACGGCATGGGCCAGTTCCATCGTGGCCGCATCGAACGGCTTAGTTTCGAACGCGCCCAGCGGACCGTTCCACACCAGCGTGCGCAACCCGGACAGGCGGGAGATTAGCGCCGCCGTGGTTTTTGGGCCCACGTCCAGCATCATCGCGTCCGCGGGGATCTCCGCGATGGGCACGATACGGGTTGGGGCGTTCTCGCGGAATTCCGTGGCGGTGACGGCATCGATGGGGAGTACGATCTCGCAGCCGGTGGCCTTCGCCTGCGCCAGGATGTCGCGCGCGGTCTGGTGCATGTCCGCTTCCTGGAGGGAGCGGCCGACCGAAATGCCTTGCGCCGCCAAGAACGTGTTGGCCATGGCGCCGCCAATCACCAGCACGTCCACCTTGCCCAGCATGTTGCCCAGCAAGGCGAGCTTGGTGGACACCTTGGAGCCGCCGACGATGGCGCCCACCGGGCGTTCCGGGTGTTCCAAGGCGGCGCTCAGCGCCTCGAGCTCGCGCTGCATCAGCCGCCCCGCATGACTCGGCAGATGCCGCGCCACGCCCTCCGTGCTGGCATGGGCGCGATGCGCGGCGGAGAACGCATCGTTCACGTAAATATCCGCCAGTCCCGCCAGCGCGCGGGCCATCTCCGGATCGTTGTCCTCCTCCCCGGCATGGAAGCGGGTGTTTTCCAGCACCAGCACCTGACCGTCTTCCAGCTTCGCGACGGCAGTCTCGGCGACCGGGCCCACGCAATCATCAGCGAAGAACACGTCCAGGCCCAGCACGTCCCGCAGCGCCGCCGAAACCGGGCGGAGCGACATCGTGTCCACGCGCTTGCCGCCGGGACGGTCGAAATGGCTCACCACGATCACCCGGGCGCCGGCTTCGGCAAGCTCACGGATGGTGGGGGACAGCCGTTCGATCCGAGTGAGATCCGTGATCTTGCCCTCCCGCACGGGAACGTTCAGATCCGCGCGCAGCAGCACGCGCTTGCCGCGGACATCGATGCCGTCGAGGGTTTTGAACATCAGCCCAGGCTCCCCCACAGCACGGCGGTGTCAGACATGCGCGTCGAAAATCCCCACTCGTTGTCATACCAGCCGGCGACGCGGACCAGCTTGCCGCCATCCACGGAGGCGGTTTGCGTGGCATCGAACGTGCAGCTCGCGGGGACCCCGATGAAGTCCGAGCTGACCAGTTTCTCGCTGTTGTAATCGAGGATTCCCGCCATCGGGCCGGCGGCGGCGGCCTTGAACAGCGCATTGATCTCGGCCACCGTCGCCGGTTTGGCGAGGTTCGCGTCCAGCGACACAAGCGAGACGTTCGGCGTGGGCACACGGACGGACGTGCCGTCCAGCTTGCCGGCGAGTTCGGGCAGCACCAGGCCCAGCGCCTTGGCCGCGCCCGTGCTGGTGGGGATCATGGACAGGCCGGCCGCGCGGGCGCGGTGGAGATCCTTATGCAGCGTGTCCACCGTCTTCTGGTCGCCGGTGTAGCTATGGATGGTTACCATGTAGCCGCGCTCGATAGTGTTGGCATCGTGCAAGACCTTGGCCATCGGCGCCAGGCAATTGGTGGTGCAGGAGCCGTTGCTGACCACGGTCATGTCCGCCTTCAGGGCGGGATTGTTGACGCCAAACACGATGGTGGCGTCCACGCCGTCCGCAGGGGCGGACACCAGCACGCGTTTGGCGCCGGCCGCAATGAGCTGGGACGCGCTGGTCTTGCTGGTAAACAGGCCGGTGCATTCCATCGCCACGTCCACGCCCTGATACGGAACCTTGGACGGGTCGCGCTCCGCGGAGACGCGGATGGGTCCCCAGGTCCGGCCGTTATGGTGGATGGTGATGCTGTCGCCATCCGCAGTGACGGTGCCTGGAAAGCGGCCATGCACACTGTCGTAACGAAACAGATGGGCGTTGGCTTCCACGCTGCCCAGGTCATTGATGGCGACCGTTTCAATGTCCGTGCGCCCGCTCTGCACCATCGCGCGCAATACCAGCCTGCCAATCCGGCCAAACCCGTTGATCGCTACCTTGACTGCCATGAACCGCCACACTCCCCGGATATTTGTTGCGTTCCCGCCCGAAAGCGCCGGGAAAGCCGCAATGTTCCCGGGTTAATCTAGCTTCCCGGCGCGCGTGTCCAGACCGACCCAAGTCCACGCAGGTGGCGCACCACGCGCTCGGCCACGCCATGTGGGTCGGTCTCGTCGATCACCAGCCCATCCCGGCCCAGCCAGCGTTGCCATTCCAGGCCGGCCGCTTGGGACGCGCAGCCGGACCCATCGCCCGTCACCAGCGCGATGCACGGCGCGCCGCCCAGCACGCCATTGCGCCACTCTGGCTCCTGTTGCGCGAACAGAAAGCCGCAGGGCAGCGAGACAACGGCCACCGCGATGCCGGCATTTGCCAGCCGGGCGCGCGCCAGCAGTGCGGCATGCAGCTCCGGGCCGCTGGCAAGCAGCGTGGCGGCACGCGGTCCCGCGGGTTCCCAGGCCAGATAGCCGCCGCGCGAGGCGTGGGTGCGCGATGGCCGCTCCGCCAGCAGCGGAACCGGGCGATCCGACAGCAGCAGCACGCTGGGACCCGCCGCGCGGCGAATGGCAAGCTCCAGGCATTCCAGCGCTTCGGTGGGATCGGCCGGCCGGAAGATGGCCAAATCCGGCACTGCCTGCAGGACCGCGGTCTCGCCGGCCGCCCCCCCTTCCACCATGATCACCACAAGCCGGGTTCCCGCCGATGCCGCCGCGCGCAGCCCAGGCAGCAAGCTGTCCGAGGCTGCGACCGGCTGCACGCATATGGGCAGCAGGCCGCCATGCAAGGCCACGCCACAGAGCACCACGCCCATGCCCAGCGCTAGGCCTGCGGCCGTCCCCGTTGTAGCCGCAGGCGGGTCGGTCTGGGCGGCGGCCAGCGGCCAGCCGAGATCACCCGGCAGCAGCGACAGCATCGCCAGCGTGCCGGCCAGCCCGGGCAGCGCCGCGCGGATGGACTGGGCGGTGGACAGCGCGGCGCCGCCCGCCCCGTGCAGCGGTCCCGGCTCGGACAGCGGCGCGTGCCAGCGCGGCGGCAGGCGGCCGGCCACCGCCGAATCGAACTCCGCGTGGCTGCCATGGCGGGCAAGACGCTTCAGCCAGCTCCGCCGTATCCCCGCAAGCCGGCGCCCGGTGGCCAGCCACGCCTCCGGCAGACAGTCATCCCCCAGGGATTGGGCTTCGCCGGACCCGGACGCTCCAGCGCAGGCGATCAGCGTGGGTTTGACGGAGCGCAATGCCGCGGACAGCGCGGCGGTGATCTCCGCCGGACTGTCCGCATCCGTGTGGCGGATGGTCCACCCGCTGGCGGCAAAACCGGACAATCCGGGCGTGCCACGCGGCGCGTTGTCCACGAGCACCGCCAGGCGGCCGAGTCGCCAGGCACCCGCCAGCCAGGCTGCCTCCTGCGCCGCGCCGGCCGCCAGATCCGTGCCCGCGCACAGAACCCAAACGCGATGGTCTACCAAAGAGCGGCCGAAGCGCCCAGCCAGCAGCCGTTCGGCCAGCGCCAGGCCCACGCCGCAGCCCAGCGCAGGAGACGCCACGTCAACCAGCCCCACCGACCCCGCCAGCCGCCCGAACGCCTGGCCCAGCGGCGCCAGCTGCGGGGACATCATGACTCGGTCACGGTCCGGCCAAAACGGGTCCGCCGCATCGAAGCGCAGGTTGCGGCTGACCAGCACGGACGCCGCCAGCCCAAGGCCGAAGCAGCCCTCCGGCACATGGCGCCGCAGGATGGCAGCAAGCGCGGACGGATCCGCGACGCTGGCGCGCGAGGCCGGCGCCGGGTTGGCGTCAGTCAGCGGCGGCAATGGGAAGCCAGGGTCCATTGCCGCCCATCTGTTGCAGCCTGCCTGGGGGTCTGCAACGCTTGGCGCCATGTCAGACCAATACATCCCGGGCGAACCACGCCTGATCATCCGGCACCACACATCCCGTCGGCTGGCCGCCCTGGCCGCTTTGGGCCTGGCACTGGCCGGTTGCCATCTCGTCGATCAGCGTGACTTCAACAAGTCGGCTGGCATGCCGCCGGCCAAGCCGGCGCTTCCGCCGCCGCCGCCCCCGCCGCCATCCCTGGTGACGATCCGCTACACCACGCCGGAGCCGCAATACCGCGAGGCGCTTGCCGCGGTCGTTCAGAAAGCGCTGGCCCGCAAGCGGGACGTGCTGTTCACCGTCACCACCAGCGTGCCCGCCGGTGTCTCAGTGGAGGACGCGGTCGCCTCCGGCCGGGAGGTGGCGCAGGCCATCGTGGATGATGGGGCGGAGGCAGGCCAGGTGGAGCAAGCCGTCCGCCTGGATCAGGCAGCAGTCAAAACAGTTTCAGTGGGCGTGCATTAAGCCGACTCTTCCTCAGATATCCGCGTAGCAATGCACCTCCGCCGCTCCCCCGGCATGCGTCACCGCACCCAGATGCGCCGGCCCCACCAACTGCGCGAACTTCCAGATCGCCCCGCTCTGATATGCCGTTGCGCGCGGCGCCCACGCCGCACGCCGCGCCGCCCATTCGGCCTCCGTCAGATCCACATCGATCTTGCCCAGCTCCGCATCGATCGTGATCCTGTCGCCATTGCGCAGCAGCGCGATCGGGCCGCCTAGCGCCGCCTCCGGCCCCACATGCCCGATGCAGAAGCCGCGCGTGCCACCTGAGAATCGACCGTCGGTTATCAACGCCACCTGCTCGCCCATCCCCTGCCCGTAGATCGCGGCAGTTGTGGACAGCATCTCCCGCATCCCAGGCCCGCCGCGCGGACCCTCATACCGGATCACGATCACGTCGCCCGCCTTGTACGCGCGGGCCTGCACGGCCGCGAACGCTTCCTCCTCCGAATCAAAACACAGCGCCGTGCCCTCGAACCTTAGCGAGTGCAGCCCGGCCACCTTCACCATCGCCCCATCCGGCGCCAGATTGCCGTGCAGCCCCACCACGCCGCCGGTCGGTGAAATCGCGCGGCTGACCGGATAGATCACGTCCTGATCGAGCGGAAACACCACGTCCTTCAAGTTCTCCGCCATGGTCAGGCCCGTCACCGTCAGACAGTCGCCATGCAGCAGCCCGGCATCCAGCAGCGCCTTCAGCACCACCGGCACCCCACCCACCCGGTGCACATCGAGTGCCACGTATTTCCCGCCCGGCTTCAGATCCGCGATATATGGCGTGCGGCGCATAATCGCCGCCACATCGTCCATCGTGAACACAATCCCCGCCTCATGCGCCATCGCCGGCAAATGCAGCGCCGCATTCGTCGATCCGCCCGTGGCACCCACCACCACCGCCGCATTCTCGAACGCCCGGCGCGTGGCGATATCGCGCGGCCGGATGTTGCGGCGGACCAGTTCCATCACCGCGCGGCCGGACTCCACCGCCCAAGCATCGCGCTCCTCATACGGCGCGGGCGACCCCGCCGACCCAGGCAGCGCCAGCCCGATCGCCTCGCTCACCATCGCCATCGTGTTCGCCGTGAACTGCCCGCCGCATGCGCCGGCGGACGGACACGCCACGCATTCCAGCTCGTGCAGATCCGCGTCGCTCATGTTGCCGGCCGCGTGCTGGCCCACCGCCTCGAACACATCCACCACCGTCACGTCCCGCCCGTGGAAACGCCCCGGCAAAATCGATCCGCCATACATGAACACGCTCGGCACATTCAGCCGCAGCATCGCCATCATCATCCCGGGCAGGCTCTTGTCGCACCCCGCGAGCCCCACCAGCGCATCATACGAGTGCCCGCGGATCGTCAGCTCCACCGAATCCGCAATCACCTCGCGCGAGACCAGGCTGGACTTCATCCCCTGGTGCCCCATCGCTATCCCGTCCGTGACGGTGATCGTGGTGAACTCCCGCGGACTTCCCCCCGCCTCCCGCACGCCCCGCTTCACGGATTGCGCCTGGCGCGACAGCGCAATGTTGCACGGCGCCGCCTCGTTCCAGCACGTCGCCACCCCCACGAACGGCTGCGCAATCTCCGCCTCCGTCATCCCCATCGCATGGTAATAACTCCGATGCGGCGCCCGCCCCGGACCCACTGTCACGTGGCGAGACGGCATGCGGGACTTGTCCCAGGTTTCAACGGTCATCGGCACCCTCAGCAAAAAGAAAGGAAGCGCTTCTTTTTGGAAA
>CAZZYR010000043.1:0-9779 GCA_964658235.1 uncultured Acetobacteraceae bacterium
TTTCGCAATGGGGGCCCCAACCAGGTCCTGCAACATGTGACTGCATCCGGCACTGCCACCTTGGCACAGCTACAAGGCGCCGGACTGCCGGCGGCGGCCATTCACGTACTGACAGGCGGCGAGGCGGGCTTGAAGGTGGATTATACAGCGCGGCGAAACGGCGGCGCTGCGTTGCAGATCGATGCCGATCTGACTTCTGCGGCGGTGATGACACCGGTGGGCTGGTCCAAAGCGATGGGCCAGGCGGCGGCGATAGGTGGGCGCGTCATGCTTGATCATGGACGGTTGTCCAGCGTGGACGGGCTGCATGCCGAGGGGCCCGGGCTTGTTCTGGTCAGCCGCGCTCGCCTGGCCGACGGGTCACGTACGCTGCTCATCGACCGGCTGGAGGTCGGCCGCACCGCGGCGCATGGCGAGGTGCGTTTTCCGGCAACGGCGGCCGCGCCAATTCGGCTGACGTTGTCTGGCAAGATGCTGGATCTGTCACCGGCCCTTGATCCCGCGCCGGACAAGGCTGCCAAAATGGAAAACGCGGACGACGGGCCAGAAAAACCAGGTCAGGCGTGGGCTGGCACATTGGATTTCAAACAGGTGCAGCTATCGCACGGCAAGGTTCTGTCACCGCTACATGTGAATGCCGCCAGCGACGGTTTGCATATCCTGCACGCCGAAGCGCGTGCCGGGTCGGCTGGTGAGCTCGCTGCCAGTGTGGTGCCAACACGCGGCGGGCGAACGGTGTCCATCGCCGCGGAAGATGCTGGCGTGGCGCTGCGGTCTTTAGGCGTGGCGGATAATCTGGCTGGGGGACGGTTGCAGCTTGATGGACGCTTTGACGACACCAAGCCAGGCGCGCCGCTGTCAGGAACTGCAACGCTTACGGATTTTACCCTGCGGACCGCGCCCGCGATCGGACGGCTGTTGCAAGCGATGACCCTGTATGGGCTGACGGACGCGTTGCGCGGGCCCGGACTCCACTTCTCCCGCATGGTGGCGCCGTTCCAGTGGGAGGCGCGCACGCTGCATCTGCAAAATGCTCGGGCATTTTCGCCATCTTTAGGAATTACGGCGCAAGGCGCGCTGGATTTGCGGCGTCACACAGCTGACATCACGGGCACCGTCGTGCCGGCTTATTTCTTCAATCAGCTGCTGGGGGACTTGCCGCTGATAGGGAAGATCTTCTCGCCGGAGAAAGGCGGAGGTGTTTTCGCCGCACGATATTCAGTGCGGGGAAAGCTGAGTGATCCAAAAGTGGGCGTGAACCCCTTGTCCGCTCTGACACCGGGTTTTTTGCGGGAAGGGTTTGGGTTGTTGTCGCCGACCAAGTAGGGAGGGGACGCTTTTACCGAGGTGAGAGGGCCTTGCCTCACCTGCATTCGTTGAGTGGCCAAACCTCCAGCGCCAGCCACCGTATTTTGCCCTCCGCCGGCAGACGCTGGCCATGAAACGCCACCATGATCACCGCAGCCACAAGCACCACCCAGCGCGGCGCCACCCGCGGCGGCCGTGGGCCCGCCAGCAGCCGCATCGCCACGGCGCCGGCCACACCCACGGACGCACCAACCACAACGTCGGCCACCGTATGCACCTGCAGCGCGAGCCGGGTCAGCCCGATTGCTAAGGCGAACGCTCCCCCGGCACCGGCCGCCACCCAGACAGAGGACCGCGGCAGCATCAGCGCCAGCAATCCGCCGAACACTACGGCCGCGCCGGCCGTATGCCCGCTGGGGCTGGCGAGGCCCACCAGCCCCCACTTTCCACCGCAGGCCATCACCACCAGCTTTAGCAGCAGCACTGCCGCGAGCACGCCGGCCACACTCCCGCCCCAGGCAAGGGCGCCCCGCCGCCACCCAAGCGCCGCAAGAGCCAGCAGCACGGCGCCGGCTAGCGGCAGCACCACGGCCTGATCCGCAAAATCCGTCAGAAAACCCGTCAAATTCAGCTCATCCCGCCAGTTGCTACCGCCCGCGCCATCCCGCAGGGTAGCTTCAAAACACACCTACCGGAGACGTCCCGTGACCGCCCCCCAATTCGGCCCCGACTACGGCTACGACTATCCCCTGATCATCAAGCAGCTCCTGATCACGCCGCTGCGCCAGTATCCCAACCAGGAGATTGTCTACCGCGACACGCTCCGCCTGACTTACCGTGAATTCGGCCAGCGCATCCACCGCCTCGGTTCAGCGCTCGCGACCCTCGGCGTCAAGCATGGTGATGTTGTTGCCGTCATGGACTGGGACAGCCACCGCTACCTGGAATGCTTCTTCGCCATCCCGATGAGCGGCGCCGTGTTGATGACGGTGAATGTCCGCCTTTCGGCCGAACAGATCCTCTATACGCTCAACCACGCGAAGGCCGACGTGATCTTCTGCAACACGGAGTTCGCCGCTCTGCTGCAGGCGTTGCGGCCAAACCTGACACACACCAAGACATTCATTTGCATTACGGAAGACGGGATGATTCCAGCATCCCACAACGATGCCGATCTCACCTGGGATGGCGAATACGAATCCCTCCTTACCGCTGCCGATCCCGCGCATGATTTTCCTGATTTCGACGAACGCACCCGGGCCACTACCTTCTACACCACCGGCACCACCGGAAATCCGAAGGGCGTGTATTATTCACATCGCCAGATCGTGCTGCACACGCTGTCCGGCCTTGGCGTCATGAACTTTCGCGCTGAAGACGTGTACATGCCCATCACCCCGATGTTCCATGTCCACGCCTGGGGAAATCCGTTCAACTGCACCGTTCGCGGTCTCAAGCAGGTCTATCCAGGCCGCTACTCCCCGGACCTGCTTGTCAAACTCTTCGTGCAGGAAAAGGTCACCTTTTCACATTGCGTGCCGACCATCCTGCAGATGTTCCTCCATGCGGCCAAGGACGTCGATCTGCGCGGCTGGCGCCTGATCATCGGCGGTTCAGCCCTACCCCGCGCGCTGGCTCAGACTGCGGTGGATCGCGGCATTGACGTCTTTGCCGGTTATGGCATGTCCGAAACCGGCCCCATGGCCACCGTCTCCCTTGTGCCGCCCGAATTGCGTGATGGCGGCGAGACCGAAATTACCTATCGCTGCCGCGCAGGCCGGCCTGTTCCCCTGTGCGACGTGCGGATCGTGGATGCTGACATGAAGGACCAGCCGCATGATGGCGCATCCACGGGCGAGGTGGTGATGCGCTCCCCCTGGCTCACGCAAGGCTATCTGGACAATCCCGAAGCAAGCCAAGCACTTTGGGAGGGCGGCTGGCTGCACACCGGAGACATCGGCGCCATCGATGAACACGGTTTCTTGATCATCACCGATCGCATCAAGGACGTGGTTAAGACGGGCGGCGAATGGGTCAGCAGCCTTCAGTTGGAAGACATCATCGCCGAACATCCAACCGTGGCTGAAGTCGCCGTTATTGGCGTCAAGGACGCCCGTTGGGGTGAACGCCCGGTTGCCATCGTGGTGACGAAACCTGGCCAGCTGGACGACGCCACGGCGTTGCGTGCGCACGTGCTTGAGCGCGTGGAGCAGGGTATCATTTCCAAGTTCGCGCTGCCTGAGCGGGTGGAGTTCGTGAACACGATTGCGAAAACCAGCGTCGGAAAGCTGGACAAAAAGGCGTTGCGGGCGCAGTTCGGGCCGTAAGCAAGAAGTTCTTTTTTGGAAAAAGAACCAAAAAACTTTTTTCCAGTGCTGTCGCGGACTCAGTAGATAAAAGTTTTTTGCTTCTTTTTTTCAAAAAAGAAGGCCTTCCTTTTCTTAGAGGTCCCTCATGAAACTCGCTCTCACCTGCGCCATCATCCTTGCCGCTACGGCTGCCCACGCTGCTCCCCAGATGGAGCGCATCCGCGGCACCATCGCTGCGGCGGACGCCACAAACCTCACGGTCCATACCCAGGACGGCAATGATGTCACCGTCGCCTTAGACCCTGCCGCACACTTCGCAGCGGTGGTGCCCTCGGACATCAAGTCCATCGTTCCAGGCAGCTTCATTGGCACAGCCACCAAAGGGTCCGGCTCCCACATGACCGCGCTTGAGGTCGTTGTATTTCCGCCTGAGATGCGTGGGCAGGGTGAAGGCCATTACGCCTGGGACAAGCTGTCCGACACCAGTGGCGGCGCACCTGCGGGCGGAGTTGCTAGCACAATGACCAACGGCACGGTCGAAGTCGGCCATGGGCCCGCAGTCGGGACCACGATGACGAATGGCAACATCGATACGGCAGCGTCGTCTGACGGCGCGCTGCATATTGGTGTGTCATATAAAGGCGGTCACAAAAGCATCGTCGTGCCCGCCTCCGCTCCCGTTGTGGCATTCAAGCCGGCTGACCACACGATACTTAAGATCGGTGGGCAGGCTTTTATTGTTGCCGCAGTGGACGGCGCAAAACCCACCGCCAAGTTCGTGGCCGTCGGGCAGGATGGCGTTAAGCCGCCGATGTAGGCCTGCGGCGCATGCGGCAGGATGGGAGAATGCTTCAGGTTGCCACGCGGGGGCGTGGGCTGGTGGAGATAACCAGCCAGGCCCGCGCCTTCCTGCGCGCGTCGGCCATACAAGCCGGCCTGCTGACGCTGTGGTGCCGGCACACCTCGGCCTCACTCCTTGTCCAGGAAAACGCGGATCCGGATGTGCGGGCGGACCTGGAGGCGTTCTTTGCCCGCATCGCGCCGGAGGGGCGCGGTCTGTATGTCCACGGTGCGGAGGGCCCGGATGACATGCCGGCACATATCCGGGCCGCTCTCACTCAGACCCACCTCACTATCCCTGTCGCCGCAGGAGAAATGGTGCTCGGCACCTGGCAAGGCATTTATCTGTTCGAGCACCGAGGACGTCCCCACGAGCGCGAAGTGGCATTGCACGTCATTGGCGAATAACGGCTCTCGGCAGAAACTCGTGCGTCGTCGTTCCCAGCCGCCCCAGTAGCCCTGCAGCCCGGCATGGCAAAGCAGGCAACGCATGGTCGCCACCGCGCCGCTGTTGTAGAACAACGGCGCCAGGGTACCGGGGTCGGCAAGCCGATGGATAGAACGCTACGCATCGCCCAGGCTAGCATCGCCGTGGGCCTGGCCGTGCTGGCCCTCAAGACTGCCGCCTGGCAGGTCACCGGCAGCGCCGCGTTCTACTCGGACGCGCTGGAAACCGTCGTCAACGTTGCCGCATCCGCCATCGCCTATGCCGCCCTCCGCTTCGCCGCACGCCCGGCGGACGACAACCACCCGTATGGGCATGACAAGGCCGAGTTTCTGGCCGCCGTCGTTGAAGGCGCCCTGATCGTCATCGCCAGCGTCAGCATCCTGCAACACGCCTGGGGCGCCTGGCGCCACCCGCATGTGCTCAACGCGCCTGCCTTCGGCACTGCCCTCAGCCTGGTCGCCACCGCCATCAACGCCGCCTGGGCCGGCCTCCTAATGCGCACCGCCCGGAAGGCCCGCTCCCCCGCCTTGCAGGCAGATGCCCGGCACCTGATCGGCGACGTTGCAATCTCGGTTGGCGTGGTCGCCGGCGTCGGCCTCGTCCTGCTCACAGGCGTCCTCCGCCTGGATGCGGTGGTGGGCGCGGCCACCGCGGTTTATGTGCTCTGGTCAGGCATCCACGTGATCGGCCAGTCCATGGCCGGACTGATGGACATGGCCCCCACGGACGATACCGTCCAGCGGATCGAACGTGTCCTGAAAACCCATGGCGCAGGCGCCATCGAGGTCCACGACATCCGCGCGCGCCAGGCTGGCCGCGCGACATTCGTCCAATTCCACCTTGTGGTTCCAGGGGCCATGCGGGTGGACGAATCCCACGCCATCTGCGACCGCATCGAGGCGGCTTTGCACACGGACATGGAACACCTTGTTGTGAACATCCATGTGGAACCCGAGCATAAGGCCAAGCATGCGGGCGCTGTTGCTCTTTAGGAAGACAGCGCTTCTTTTTGAAAAAAGAAGCAAAAACTTTTGTCTGATTGCAGCCGCACTTTGGTCGGCCTGCGCGCATGCGGAGCGCGTTGTTTCGCTTAATCTGTGTACGGATCAGCTTCTGACCCAACTTGCACCGGAGCAGATAATCGCGCTTGAACCACTTGCGCGAGATGCCACGCTTAGCTTCTTCGCTCCGCAGGCCGAGAAATTTCCCACCGTGCGCGCGGACGCGGAAGCCGTGCTCGCCCTGCATCCCACCCTGATCCTTGCTGGGCCATACGGCGCGCAAACCACCATCGCCCTTCTCCGCGCCCGCGGCCTGCGCATCATCCAATTGCCGGATCCTGCCACCTTCCCGGAAATTGCCGCCCAGATCACAAGCGTCTCCAAAATGCTGAACGCCGAAGCACGTGGCCGCGCCCTGATCTCCGCCATGTGGCGCCGTCTCGCCGCCGTCCAAAAACGCAGCGGCACGGCCATCCTCTATGAAGCCGGCGGCTGGACCGCCGGACCCGCGAGCTTCGGCAATGCTGTCCTGCACGCGGCCGGGCTGCAAAACCTGGGCACCGGCGGCCGCATGGGCACCGAAGCGCTTCTGGCGACCCGCCCGGACCTGCTCGTCACGGACCTGCCGCCCAGATATCCTTCCCTGGCGACGGATATTGGTTGGCATCCCGCGCTACGCCGCCTTGCGCGTGCGGTCATTCCGCCAGCGCTGCTTGTCTGCCATGGGCCTTACAGCGTGAGTGCGGTGGAGGCAGTGAGTAAGTGAAGGAAAGCAAGCAGTTCTTTTTTGCAAAAAAGAAGTCCTTGCCTTGCTAAGACTCATGTTCGCGCTTGTCGCGGCCCTGGCAGCCGGCTCTCTTCTCCTCGGTGCCACCGGCTTCGGCCTGCCAGACGCGCTGATCCTCTGGCAAATCCGGGTGCCGCGAACCCTCCTCGCCGCCCTTGTCGGCGGCGGTCTCGGCCTTTCTGGCGCCACGCTCCAGGGCGCGCTCCGAAACCCCCTTTCGGACCCCGGCTTGCTCGGCATCGGCGGCTGCGCTGCACTCGGCGCCGTCCTGGTCTTCTACTGGGGCATCGCAGCCACGGCGCCTTGGGCGCTTCCCGCCGGTGCACTGCTTGGCGCGGGCCTGGGCTGCGCCATCCTCCTGAGCGCACTCGGCCGTGGCGTGTCCTCAGGCGCCATGATCCTCGGGGGCGTGGCGCTCTCCGCCGCGTCGGCCGCCTTCATCGCTCTGGCCCTCTCGCTCGCGCCCAACCCCTTTGCGCTGGCGGAGATCACAGTCTGGCTGATGGGCAGCCTGGAAGACCGCACGCTGCTTCACCTCGCCGTCGCTGCGCCGGTCATCATCGCCGGCTGCGCCGTCCTGCTCCGCCTTGGCCGCCGGTTGGACGGCCTCAGCCTCGGCGAGCCCACCGCTGCCAGCCTCGGTGTGCCCATTGCGCCCACGCTGCGTTGGGCGGCGTTCGGCGTCAGCCTGGCTGTCGGCGGCGGGGCTGCGGTTGCCGGCGGCATCGGCTTCGTCGGCCTGGTGGTGCCCCACCTCCTGCGCCCCTGGTTCGGAGCGCGCCCCTCTGCCTTGCTCTTGCCCAGCCTCGCCGGCGGCGCGGCCCTCCTTCTGACCGCGGACTGCCTCGCCCGCACAGCACCGCTCGTCCTGCCGCTTGCCGGCGAACCCAGGCTCGGCGTTCTCACCGCCTTGCTTGGCGCCCCGTTTCTCGTCGTCATCGCCAGGCGCATGGCGGCATGATCGCGGTGCGCGGCCTTAATGCCAGCCTCGGCGGCCAGCAGGTCCTGCACGGCATGGATTTCGCCGCCGGTCCGGGCGAGTTCATCGCGATCTGCGGCCCTAATGGCGCTGGCAAAACCACCCTTTTGCGAGCACTCGCGGGCCTGCTGCCAGGCGGCCAGCCTGATCCTCGGCGGATCGCTTATGTCGAGCAGGGCGCCAAGTGCATCTGGCCCCTGACTGTCGCGGAGCTTGTCTCCCTCGGCCGGATCCCCTGGAGTGATGCCGCGCAAACTGAAATCGACCGGGCGCTCGCGTCTTGCGGCATTGCCAACCTTGCCCACCGCCGCATCACCGAACTCTCCGGCGGCCAGGCCCGGCGGGCCATGCTCGCCCGCGCGCTGGCCACCCAGGCGCCTGTCCTGCTGCTGGACGAACCCGTGGCGGATCTGGACCCGCGCGCCGCGCATGACGTCGTGGCCTTGCTGGCTTCCCTCGCACAAGAGGGGCGCTGCGTCATAGCCGTCCTGCATGCCGTGGAGCTTGCCGTGGCGCATGCCACCCGCATGTTGCTGCTTGCGGACGGCCGCGTTGCCGCGGACGGCCCACCCGCCGCACTCCTTCCGGCCGCCGCAGCCTGCTTCGGCATGACTCTCGGCCACGACCAAAACCCAAGATTGCTTGTTCCCACGTCAGGAGTTTCGTGATGGTGCGTATCGACCGGGTTGTCACCCGCGGCGGTGACGGCGGTGAGACCTCACTGGGTGACGGCGCCCGGGTGCCAAAGGACCACGCCCGAGTCGAAGCCTATGGCACCGTGGACGAAGCCAACGCATCCATTGGCATCCTCCGCCTCCACACCGCTGCCGATGCGCACGCCGACGCTATTCTCGCGCGCCTGCAGAACGACCTGTTCGACATTGGCGCGGATCTCTGCGTTCCAGGCGAAGCCGGCGACCGCCTGCGCGTTCGAGCCACAATGGTGGAGCGCCTGGACACCGAAACGGACGAGATCAACGCTGCACTCGCGCCGCTCACCAGCTTCATTCTTCCGGGCGGCACGCCCGCGGCTGCACACGCCCACCTGGCGCGCACCACGCTCCGCCGCGCTGAACGCCGCGTCGTCCAGCTCTCCCACACGGAAGCCGTCAATCCCGAGGTGATCCGCGCCCTGAACCGCATGAGCGACTTACTTTTCGTTCTCGGCCGCCAATTGAACGCGGGCGGTGACAATCTGTGGGTTCCTGGTGGAACAAAGTAAGGCAAGCAGTCCTTTTTTGAAAAAAAGGACCAAAAAACTTTTATCAATTAAGTCCGCGACAGCACTGACAAAAGTTTTTTGCTTCTTTTTTGCAAAAAAGAAGGCCTTGCCTTTCCTTACTTCCGCTCGCTCACTCTAACCAGCATCCGCTCGTAGCCCTTCACGAATGACGAGTAGACCCGCCGAGGCTCCTCAACCACCTCGATACGGCCAAAGCGTGCCAGGATCTCTTCCCACATCACGCGCAACTGCAATTCGGCCAGCCGCTCGCCCAAACACCGGTGCAGCCCGAAACCGAACGACAGATGCCGCCGCGGCCTGTCCCGCTCGATGTCGAACGCGTTCGGGTTCTCGATCACCTCCTCGTCCCGGTTGCCGCTGACATACCACATCACCACGCGTGACCCCTCGGTGATCAGCTTGCCACCGAACTCGATATCTCGCGTGGCGGTACGACGCATGTGGGCGAGCGGCGTCTGCCAGCGGATGATCTCCGGCACCATGTTCGTGATCTTGCCAGGATCGGCCAACAGCTTCGTGTATTGATCGGGAAATTTGTTCAGCGCCAGCAGGCCGCCGGTAATGGAATTGCGCGTGGTGTCGTTGCCGCCCACGATCAGCAGGAGAAGATTGCCCAGATATTCCATCGGCGTCTGGTCGCGTGTGGCGTCGGCATGCGCCATCAGGCTGATCAGGTCTCCCGTCGGTTGCGCATTAACCCGCTCATTCCAAAGATCTGTGAATCGCAAAAGACATTCCAGGAGGATGCCCTGGCGTTCCTCCTCGCTTTCAATGATGCCGCTGCCTGGGATGGCGGTGGCAACATCGGACCAATGCGTGAGTTTGCGCCGCTCGTCTTGCGGGAAGTCGAACAGAGTGGCCAGC
>CAZZYR010000043.1:9789-11244 GCA_964658235.1 uncultured Acetobacteraceae bacterium
CTCGATGGACACGCGGTCCACCCAGTCGAACACCTCGCCCACCGGCAAATCATCCAGGATTTTGCCGGCGCGTTCGCGGATCAGGATTTCAAGGCGTGCCAGATTGGTGGGCGAGATCACCGGATTGACCGCCTCGCGCTGCAGATCATGCCGCGGCGGATCCATGGCGATGAACATCGGCATGACGAAATCGGGTTCAGGATCGCGGATGACGATCCCGCCGCGATGCACGTCCGACGAGAACGCCTCGTGGTTGGCCTCCACCTGCAGGATCTGCTTGTATTTGGTGATCGACCAGTAAGGGCCGAACTCGCTTTCCGGCGTGAAATGAACCGGCGCCTCGCGCCGCAACCGCTCAAAGAACGGCCACATGGCATCCTGCTGGAACAGGCCTGGCTGGCCCGGGTTAAGCTGTTCCAAAGGCACGGCATACGCGTCCGTCTCCAGCGGAGCGCCTGCGCCAAAACTTAGATCGTCCATGATTGTGTTCCCCGCCAGATTTTGTTGGGGAAACGCTACCACAGCTTCGGTTAACATCAATCACGTATCGGCGCCAAGCGTGGCTTCACAGGGCCGCCCACTCCCGTATGCTCCCGCAAAAATCAGGGAACGCGAGATGCAACTGTGGAACCGTGAACTTCACCACTACCCGCAGCCGGCCGCCAGGCGCTTCCAGCTTGGCTTGGTGGTGGTCGTCACGGTGGCTCTCTATTATGCGCTCTACGTTCAGGGCGGCGTTCTGCCGCTGATCATGCGCGACCTTCACATGCCGTTCACGTATCTGGTCGGGCTGTTGGCCATCGCCAATTTGCTGGGCGCCTTTGCCTCCCTGCTCGCTGGCCTGTCGGACCGGTTCGGCCGCGCCAATCTTGTGGTGTGGGGGCTGCTGCTGGTGTGCTTTCTGGTGGGCGTGGTGTTGCCAGCTTCGCCGGATCGCCTGACCTATGCCGTCCTGCAGATCATCCTCGGCTTCATCGAAGGCGTCATCCTGGTCGCCACGCCTGCGCTGATCCGCGATTTCTCCCCTCAGGTGGGGCGGGCCACCGCGATGGGCTTCTGGACCATTGGACCCGTGCTAGGCAGTTTGCTAGTGAGTTTCGTCGACTCCGTCACGCTGAGCGCGCAATCGAACTGGCGCGGCCAATTCTACATCTGCGCCGGCTTCGGCTTCCTTGTCTGGATCGTCGCCTTGGCGAGCCTGCGCGAGCTCAGCCCGGCCCTGCGCGGCCAGGTGATGGTCAGCGACCAGGACCGTCAGCTCAATGAGCGCCGCGCGGCGTCGCAAGAACACGCCGCAATCGTGCGCAACCCGTATTTGCAGATGCTGCGCCTGGACGTGGTCGGCTCGGCGCTGGGCGTCTCGCTCCTGCTGCTGGTCTATTACACCACAGTCGCTTTCGGCGTGATCTACCTGGTTACCGTTTATGGCTTCACGCCTGCACGTGCGAATGGCCT
>CAZZYR010000044.1:0-11159 GCA_964658235.1 uncultured Acetobacteraceae bacterium
GGGAAGGCATCGAGATAGGCCAGCGCGGCTGGCCCCAGCCCGGAGGGCAATCCGTGTCTCACAGAGCCAGCCTCTTTACACCGGGCGCGCGCGCCAGCCCATCGTCGAGCGCAGCGATCGCGATCGCGTGGCTCACGTCCGGAGCATATTCGAACGGCGTCAGGATCGTGTCGAATGCGAGAGGCGCAATCACGTCCCGATACCGTCGCAGTTCTGCATGGGTGAGCGGGATGTCCTTGTGATACGCCTTGTGGCTGGAGATAGCCCTCGACCGTCCCGTTTCGTCCTGATCGATCTTGAACATGTCGCCGCAGAACAGCCGCCGCCCCGGTGCATCGTGCAGGCAGGCCTGCCCGTCATAATGGCCGCCGACCTGGTGCAGCGTGTAGCCGGGCGCGAGTTCGAGCATGTCGTCATATGGCGTTGTGACCCGGAATGCCTTGGTCATACGCAGATCCTCCTTCTGGATAGCGACGACCTCCGGATCGAACCGGCGCTGCAGCTGGAACAATGCGCCATAGCCGTGGGCGTGGCTGGCCGCGAGGAAGGTGATCCCGCCCAGCGCCTCGATCTGGGTCAGCATCGTGCTGGAGTAATACGGCGCGGCCTCGAACGCGATGTTGCCGCCCGGGCGTACAATGAGCCAGCCGGTGCCAGCCAACCCAAGCGCGGGCGTGGTGCTGAAAGCCCATAATCCGGGGACGATCTCGATGCCCTCGCCATGATGCGTCTCCGCAATCCGGTCTTCTGGCAGGAAGTTCCAGCCGTCCTCCGGCAAATCGTTGCGTACGTCGCTGCATACCGGGCAATCGGGTGGCGCGAAATGGCGCTGCCAGAAGCCGCAATTGGCGCAGGTGAACCAGGTCAGAGGCACCGCAGCGCCTGCTGATAAACCGGATCAAAAAGCCGCATCAGAGCGAGGTCTCTCGCAATGGAAAAGTCATGCGGCAAGCCGGCCGCGGCAGCCATGAAGGCTGACGCCTGAGCGGTAAACGGTGATAACTGGGCATCGAACGCGATTGCCGTCTCCGCGCCGCTGTTGCCGCAGCGCCGCACCAGCGTTCCGCCTTCGGTCTGCCCCATCGTGTTGGTTGCGGTCAGTAGGCCGTGCTCGCCCAGGATTTCAAGCCGCCGTCGCGGCAAAATTTCGGCGCAATTATAGGCGACATGGCTTTGGAACAGCACGCCGGCGGAGGTCCGGCCGGTCAGCATCCCGCCATCCTCGACAGTGTAGCTGTGAAGCCGGCGCTGCAGGGACATAGACAGTTCCACAAGCGGTTCGCCGAGAAGGCGTTCGGACAGATCAAGGCCGTGCAACGCGAGATCAATGACCGCGCCGCCGCCCGCACGTTTCGGGTCGGCCCGCCAGTTGTCGTGCGGGTCGCCGTCTGGCGACCACGACGGACCTACCCAGCAGGCATAGACGATGCGCACGGCAACCGGCCGGCCGATCACGCCGTCTTTCACTGCTTTCGCCATCGCAACATGCGCGGGATGGTGGCGTTGATCAAAGGCCGTTCCGTACAACGCATTTTCCGGCACGGCAGCTTCTATCGCCTCCGCTTGGTCCAGGGTGACAGCCATCGGCTTCTCGCACAGAACTGGGATTGTTGCGGCCATTGCGGCCTTGACTGGCTCCAGATGCGCATCGTTCGGCGTGGCGACGTAGAGCAGATCGCACTGTCCGGACGCCAGCATCGCTTCGGTCGTCTGGAAAGTCTTGAAGCCGGCCCTTTCCGCGCGGGCGCGCGCGTTGGGCGACGGATCGGCCACCGCCGTGACAATCCCGCCGGCGGCAGCGATACCGGGTGCCATATGATCCGCCGCACCCCAGCCAAACCCAGCGATGCCCCATCGCATCACCAACGCTCCGGTAAGGCGATCAGGCGGCGCAGGCGTGCCGGATCAGCCGGAAAGCCAGGACGTTGGTCCGGCTGCGCCCAGCAGCAGCCCGCGGCATATTCGTCTCGCCAGCGATCGGACGGCCAATGCACGGCGCCGTCGCTGAGCAGCGGATTTGGGCGGAGCGTCGCCTCGCGATGCGGCATCGCAATGCCGCCGATCACCGCGCGCGCCACGCCCGCACCCTCCACCAGCGACCATGCCTCAATGTCAGGGTCGTCCATCCAACCGCGCGGCGCCGGCGCGGCCGCATCGATCAAGCTGCGCAGCAGTTCGTATTCATCATAGACCGCAGCGCCGGGGAACAGCGATTCCCATTCCGCCGCCGAACGAGCTGGACCCTTTGCGCCGCCGTGATATTCCGAATTGTGCAGGTGGCTTACGGCCAAAATGCCGCCAGACGCAAGAAGTCCGCGCAGGCGCGCTGCAACCTGGGCCTGGGCCGGCAGGAAGTAGAAGGCGTCGTGACACATCACGAGGTCGAAGCGCTTGTCGTCGAGCGGCCATGCCGACCCAGCATCGAAAACAACGTAGCGGGCGCTTGGCGCCACCCAATGCCTCGCCAGCCAGCATTTGGCGAACACCACGTCGCCTCCGGTGCATGCCACGCCGTGCAGGGTCAGTTCCCGCAGATAATGACCGATCCCGCAGGCCAGCTCGAACGCGCTCGCCGGTTGCTGCCAGTGCGCCTGGATGAGTGCCAGGCCCGCCAGATAAGTCGGGTCCGCCCAGCGATAGGCAAAGTAGTCCGCAACCGGCCCCATCCTGAGAAGCGACATCGCCGCGCGAAGCGACAGCGTGTCACGCTCCCGAACCAGCTGCCGCAGTTCATCGGTATCGGTCGCAGGGCCGGACCACCAGTCATCCTGGTCCGCGAGCAGGTCCACCAAGGCATCGTCCGGGCAACCAGTGTCGAGATGAGCAAGGGCAGCTTCGACGAGCGGCTGCCGTCCGGCGCGAAGATAGGCAATGCCGTCCACCACGGGCCATCGCTCACCAGGAGCCGCGACCGAGTGCGATGTGTCGGGCACAAGCTGCTGGCCGGTAAGGGGCGAGCGGAGGATCATGCGAGCCCGGCTTCCGCAAGAATGCGGTCGTGCAGCGGCTTGACCGGGCTGTCATGCACCAGGCCGTAGTCACCGATTACCTGATCCATCGTAACCCTGCCGGCGCGCAGATGCTGGTCGATCTCCAGCACGCGGTCCAGCACGTCCGCGGCGTGGAAAGCCATTGCTTCCGGCGTGGCATCTCCGGCGATTGGCAGCAGGACACGGCGCACGTCGGCAGCCAGCGCGGCGGGCAGTTCCGAAAGTGCGCGATCCCTGGCGCGGGCAATGGTGTCATCAAGCGCATCGCCCAGCAGCATTTCGCCGGTATAGCCGCTGTCCGGCATGTCGGCGTTGTGCAGATGGTGCGCCATCGCCGCGAGGAACACGTCGGCGGGGTCAGCACCATACCAGGGGCTTGCAATCACCGCATACACCGCCACCATCAAGCAATGCTCGGCATGGTTCTCGGCAGGCTGCAGCACGATCCGTGCACGGCCAGGACACGTCACGCCCGCTCGGGGCTGCCGCGCAAGCTTATCAACGAAGGGCGGCGCCGCCCCCGCCTTTGGCGCGCCTTCGCCAAGCGCGTCGCGAAGCCTGCATCGCAAAGCCTCATTCAGGGCGCTGGCCACACTGTCAAAACCACATTCCAGCACGGCGGCTGCCGGTAACACGCCGAGCGCTCGCAGCGTTGCCAGATCAAGATCACCCAGCCGGGCAGCCGCGAGCGCGGCGGCAACACTGCGCGCCATCACCTCGCGTGTTTCCATACCGCCCAGCAACGCCGCCCAGCCATCTACAAACAGCCGTTCCGCGATTGATCCGGAACGTGCGGCCGAATGGATCCGCTTGAGGTCGCCCAGTTCACGAAAAAGCGGCAGGATCGCGGGTGTCAGCCGGTCCGTCACGCCGCCAGATCGCCCAGCCAGCGATCGAGCATCAATTGCTGCTCTGCGAAACCGTGGATCGGCTGGCTACCGTTGCGAGTCTGGGGCAGTTTAAAGAATATCCCCATCTGCTCCTGCACGCCGCCATCGCCTCGCTGATGCGCCAGATCAAGGCATCGTGCGATTTCGATTGCGAGCGGCGCCGCAAGCACTGAATCCTTGCATAGAAAGTTGAGTTTGAGCTGCATCTTCTGTCCAAGGAACCCGCTCAGATCAATGTTGTCCCAGGCTTCCTTGTCGTCGCCGCGCGGCCGGTAATAATGGATCATTACAATGTGGTCCTCGACCGGGTAGCCGAGGATCTGGTTGAGGACGCTCCCTTTGGTGCCAAGCTTCGATTGAAGCGACTCTGGATTGTTCAGCGCCAGCCCATCTGAATTGCCGAGAATGTTGGTCGAAAACCATCCGTCCACGTGCAACGCGCGATCGCGCAACGCGGGGGCGATGACCGTCTTCAGGAAGGTCTGGCCGGTCTTGCCATCCTTGCCGGCAATCGGCACGTTCCGCTCACGCGCTAGTTCAGCCAGCGGCAGGACATCGGACGCCATTGAGGGGGTAAAGTTCGCGTACGGCGTGCCTGCTTCGATCGAGGCGTAGGCATAGAGCATGGCCGGGCTGATTGCTTGATCGTCAGTATCAAGCCCGCGCTCAAACCCCTCGCGCGACTGCAGGCAGGCGGCCTCTGGATCGGGTTGCCGTTCGGTCGAGGCGAGATTGATTACAACGAGCCGGTCGAGCGCCTGCTCTTCCTTGAACCGCCGTAAATCCTCCTTGATCTGCATCACGGCGCCGCGGTGGCCTTGCCTCAGCTTATGCTCGCCATCGATGTTCGCGCAGTAAGCGGTGCTTCCCGCCGCCTTCCAGGGGCGCATGCCGTTGAGGCTGGACGCGCCATTGGAAAGCTCCTTCTCGCCAATCACGCCGTGGCGCATCGCGCAGGCGCCAAGCGTATCTTCGGTCAGGTCCCAGCCACCGAAAACCATATCGCGATACGCGGCCATGCCGTCGATGGTGCGGTCTGCAAGCGGCAAGCCGCTGAGATTGTTGGACCCCGTTTTGATCATTTCCACGCCTGCGATCGCGGTGGTGGCGACTGCCCCCCCCACGCCAACCACGGCCACTCCCAGACGATCCGGCATTCTTCTTCTCCAGCTCGCCGATCCAGAAGCAGGACGGCGCTGGCGAGCTAAGCCGCGGTTTTCCGCCGGGTTTACCGGGATGCGGCCTCTGCTGAAAAATACCCGAAAAGCGTTACATAGGTTGCCTGTCGGGGGCGTGGAGGTGACCTATGTCACCATTGCCGCGACAGGCGGCAGCCAGTCGGTGGCGACATGACCATGGCGATCCCGGAAGTCCACCAGCGCAGCCAACGCAGTCACATCGTTGATGCGGATCACCCGCCCATCCCGCTCGATAAGGCCGGTTGCGGCCAGGGCCTTTAGCCCGCGATTGACGTGCGTCTTGGTCAGCCCGACAGCGTCGCCGAGATCCTGCTGCGTCAACGGCAGCTCGAATACGGCGCCATCGATCCCATCGCTCAACCGCAACCGTGACCGAATATCCAGCAGAAGCGTGGCGATGCGGGTCATCCCGTCCGTCCTCCCGATCGAGGTCAGCCGGTCAGCCATAGCGACGTTTTCGGACGCGCTTACCGCATAGAGCAGGGCGCCCAAACGCGGGTGGTCGCGGAATAGCCTGCCAAGCGTCATCCGTGGCATTTCGAAAAGTGTGCACCCGCTGACCGCAGTCAGAGTGGCGGCGCTGCGTCCCCACGCGATTGAAAATGTGGTCGTGATGTCGCCAACGAAGTAAAAGCGAAGGATCTGCCGGCCGCCATCCCGGAGCTGTACTGATCCGTGCAGCCAGCCAGAGGCAACAATGTAGAGAACGTCCAGCGCCTCGCCCTCCTGGACGACCACCTCGCCAGCCGCATACTGGCGCTCGCGCCGTTCAAGCCACCTGAGCGCGTCCCGTTCGGCAAACGTGAGCGGCAGATATTGGGACAAGCGCGCTTCAAGCGGACTGTTCACAGGCGCGACACATCCCTTTAGACCGGCGCGGCATCTGCCGCAGGTGGCTCAACGGTCAGCCCAGCGGATCCGGGCGACGCTCTTCACTTAGGGCTTTGTCTCGCCTGGCAAGCAGCCGCACCCTCTGCCGGACGCGCCGCGAACCGTTTGTCTGGAGACGTAGCGGCGGCACCCGCGGCTAGAGCAAGATCCGGCCGAATCGAGTCGTAGGGCATTCCCCGACGCGGCGGCAATCTGATTCACCTTCCTTGCCGGACCAGGAGGCCAGCAAGGGTGGCAAAATCACTCTCCGAGGGCCTTCGGACCCGGGTTATCGCCGCCGCGGATGCTGGGATGTCACGGCGCGCCACCGCCGAGCGGTTCGGCTTGGCCGTCGCAGCGCAGTTCGATGGGTGCGCGAGTAGCGCAGGACGGGCGCCTTTGAGCGCCAAGCCGAAGGCCGCAGACCAGCGGTCGCATCGCATATCCGCGCCTGCATTGTTTCAGAAAACATGGCCTTGCCTTTGATGCAAGGTGCGTCAGTTTCGAGCCGGTTTGTCATGACCTTATCAGGAGTGCCGCCATCTCCCGAAACGGACACCAGGATTGGGCCAGGGCGCTCGCCCGGACCGCGCAAGGCGGCAGCGAAACCCTGCCGTCGCTCATTGCCACCGCCGCCGCCGCGCATGCGGCAAGCCCGGCGCTGATCGATGAACAGCACTGCCTGAGCTATGCCGGCTTGGCCGCGCTGATGAACAATTCGGCGCGCTGGGCCCTGGCGCAGGATCTCGCGCCAGGCGACGTGGTCGGCCTCATGTTGCCGAACTGCGCGGCCTATGCCGCCCTGTGGCTGGGCATCGTGTCCGTCCGCGGCGTCGTCGCGCTGATCAACCCGGCGCTCACCGGAGATGCCTTGGCGGGCGCGCTGGCGGCAGCCCAGCCGCGCCACATCATCGCGGACGCGCAAGGCGCCGGCGCTGTGCGCGCCCTCCCGCCCACGCCGGACTCTCCCGCGCGCATCTGGATCTTCGGTGAGGACATCAATGCGGAGCCTCCTGTCTCCGGCGGTGCGCCCGTCCCGGATCGTAACCGCCGACCGCTCCCCACGGACACCGCCTTGCTCATCTTCACCTCCGGCACCACCGGCCGCCCGAAGGCCGCGCGCGTCAGCCATCGCCGCATCACGCAATGGAGCCTGTGGTTCACCGGCCTCATCGATACGCAGCCGGAAGACCGCATGTACAACTGCCTTCCCTTGTTCCACAGCGTCGGCGGCGTGGTGGCCATCGGCGCCATGCTCACCGCCGGCGGCGCCGTGGTCATCCGCAAACGGTTTTCCGCAAGCCGGTTCTGGGACGATGTCGTCCGCCACGATTGCACGCTATTCCAATACATCGGCGAACTGTGCCGCCATCTGCTGCATGCGCCGGATACCGGCGCGCATCCGGGGCATCGCCTGCGCCTATGCTGCGGCAACGGCCTACGCGGCGACGTCTGGGAGCCCTTCGTGGCGCGCTTCCAGATCCCGCGCATCCTGGAGTTCTACGCCTCCACGGAAGGCAACGTCTCCCTCTACAACGTCCCGGGAAAACCAGGCGCCATCGGCCACGTGCCGGGCTTTCTCGCCCACCGCCCGCCAGTCGCACTGGCGCGCGTCAACGCGGACACCGGCGCGCTGCTGCGCGGCCCGGACGGACATTGCTTTGCCTGCGGCCCGGACGAGGCCGGCGAAGCCCTCGGCCCCATCTCCACGCGCGCCTTTGAAGGCTACACGGACGCCGCCGCCTCCGAAGCCAAAATTGCGCGCAATGTGTTCGCGCCAGGCGATGCCTGGTACCGCACCGGCGACCTGATGCGCCGCGACGCCGCACGGTTCTACTATTTCGTTGACAGGATCGGCGACAATTACCGCTGGAAAGGCGAGACCGTCGCCACGGAGGAGGTCTCGCACGCGGTGCGCGCCGCGCCCGGCGTGCGGGACGCCATGATCTACGGCGTGCCCGTCCCCGGCAACGAAGGCCGCGCCGGCATGGCGGCGCTGGTGGTGGACGCGCAGTTTCGCCTGGACGTATTCCGCGCCCACATCGCGGCCAGCCTGCCGTCCCACGCGTGGCCGGTGTTCCTGCGTCTTGTCGCGGACATCCCGGACACGGCAACGTTCAAGCCGCAGCGCGCATCTTTCGTGCGTGAGGGCTTTGCATCTGGCGACGACGTTTACGTGCATGACCGCGCCGCATGCGCCTATGTCCGCCTGGATCGTCAGAGTTTGCTTGCTGGAAAACTGAAAATTTGAGTGGAGAATCGGAGTTTCAAACCCTGGCCTCCTACCCCCCCGCATCCACCCCCAGCACCGTCCCCGTCACATTCCGCGCATCCTCGCTCACAAAATACGCCACCGCCCCCGCCACATCCCCTGGTTCCGCCAGCCGCCGCAAGGATGCCCGCCGCGCAATCTTCGCCAGCCCCTCCGCCCCCATGCCCGCCGTCATCTCCGTCGCGATGAATCCCGGCGCCACCGCGTTCACCGTAATCCCCAGCGGCCCCAACTCCCGTGCCAAGGACTGCGTAAAACCGATCAGCCCGGCCTTCGTGGCGGCATAAACGGACAGCCCGTTATGCCCATGCGTGGCCGTGATGGAGCTGATATTGACGATCCGGCTGCCGCCCGTGGCCATCATCGCGCGCACCACATGCCGCGTCAGCGTGACGGGTGACAGCAGGTTCAGCCGGATCACCTGGGCGATCGCGTCATCCGCCATGGACGCCAACAGCCCGCCGGTGCCGATCCCCGCATTGTTCACCAGGCCGTAGAGCGGGCCGTATGTTGCCGCCAACTGCATCGCCAGCGCGGCCAGCCCGGGAATGTCCTCAAGGTCAGCCGCGTGAAACGCGATCCTGCCCGGGCCGCCCTCCGCCGCGCGAACCGCCGCCTCCAGTTCGCTGGACATGCCGCGCGAAACGGCCACGGCCGTGTGGCCCGCTTCGGCCAATCGCCGCACGATGGCCAGCCCAAGCCCCCGGCTGCCGCCGGTCACCACGATGCTACCCATGGGACCGCAGCAGCTTGCCGGATGCGCCCACAGGCAAAGCCGGCACGAACCGCACCATGGCAGGCACCTTATGCGCCGCCAGAATGCCGCGGCACGTCCGCAAGATCTCCGTCTCCGTCTCTGTGCCCGGCGTCGCTTCGGACTCCGCCCGCAGCACCACGTCCACCACAACCACGGCCCCGGTGATCCCGCTGCGTTTGCCCCGTGCCTGGGACATCGCGACGCGCGGATGCCCGTTCACGGCCGCCTCCACCTCTTCCGGATGGACCTTCTGCCCGCCCACGTTGATCACCCCATCCCGCCGCCCCGCGAACATCGCCCGCCCGCCAATCACGTCAACCACGTCCCTGGTGTCTACATAGCCGTCCGTGCGGCGCAGCTCCGGCGCTTGATCACCCAAATAGCGGGAAGCCGCGCCCGGAGAGCGCAGATGCAGCGTCCCGTCCATCGTGCGCACATCCACGCCGCCGCGGGCCTGTCCAATCCAGTCCGCTGGAAACCCGGCCAGGCCGTCCGCCACGCTGAAGCCCACGCCCGCTTCCGTGGACGCAAAAGCGTGGCACACGCGGGCAGCTGGAAACGCAGCGCGCAGCGCATTCAGGATGGATTGATCGGCCACCTCGCCGGACAGGCGCACATCACGCGGCGCCATCAGCGCCGCTTCCGGGCACAACAGCGCGCGGCGCCAATGCGTGGGCGTGCCGGACACAAACGTCACGCTTGCGCGGCCGGCACGCGCCAGGAAATCCCCGGTCCGCTCCCCTTCGCCGGACAGCAGCATGGATCCGCCACCCACCAGCGCCCGCAACAGGATCTGCAGGCCGCCATAGCGGCGGATATCGTAGAAGGTGCTGAACACCGGCGTGGATTCGTCCTCACCCGCCGGGATCGCCGCCAGCAGGCTCGCCAGCGTGTGCAGCACCAGTTTCGGCGCGCCCGTGGAGCCGGAGGTGAACAGGATCCACTCCGTCCGCACCGGGCGATCCAGCGCGCGGGCATCCTGGGCCGTGCGCGGCCGCGTGTCCGGCGCCAGGCTGGGAACACACCGCACCCCTGGCGCCACTCCCTGGCCCACCACCATCGTGGCCCCCGCCACCCTGCCGGCATCGGCCACCTGATCCCCCGAAAGGCTGGGCGGGCACAGGATCACGCGGCGCGCCAGACCATCCAGCTCCAGTAGGGCAGCGGCAGTGGCCAGCTGCGTCGGCGTGTTCAGCAGCACCGTCCGGCCCGCGAAATCCTGGCGCGGCGCGGCCAGGGTGGTGCCGGCCTCCAGCGCCCGCAGCGTCAGCCGCGCGGTCTCGTCCGCCAGCCAGCGCCGCCCCCGCGCGCCCGTACGGTCCCACAGCGTCGCGGTGTCGGTCAGCGCATCTTCAGACATCATCGTATAACGCAACGAAATCGCCGAAGGTTGCCGGTAGTGCCACGTCTTCATTTTCGCTGAACGGATCTTTGCCAAGCCGCGCCTCAAGCCGGACCACGATCACCGCCAGGCACAGCGAGTCCAAACCCAGATCCAGCAGCTTCGTGCCGGCCGCCAGCGAACCCAGCTGGATGCCCTGTTCGCCCGCCACGTCCTCGAAGATTCGCGCCACAACGCCGGGGATGTCCGTGGCGGGCGGTGCCTCGATCAATTCTGCCATGCCGCGGCCTCCGCGCGCACCGTCCGGCGCGATGCAGCTGCGCCGCGCGGCCGCGCGGCGATATCCGCCAGCCAGTTCGCGTAAAGCTGCCTCGCCACGCCGGACCAGGACTCGCGCAACTCCGCGGCGCATTCGCGTGTCGGAAACGCGTCCATCAAACCAGGCGCGCGCGCACGCTCGGCCTCAGCCCGGAACGCGTCCAGCCGGGCAAGCGTCGCCGCGGTAAAGCAGTGGCGTGGCACGGCGGGATACGTCTCGGCATCACCTGCAAGAAACGCCGCCAAGTCGCGCCTGTATTCACGCAGCAGAGTCTGCGCCTCATATTCCGGGTGGCCCTGGCAGAATACGAAGCGCGCGCCGCACCGCTTGGTGAACATGTCCACGCCGGCCTCGGCCGAGCTGGACAGGATGCGGTATCCGGCCGCCACCAGCCGATCCCCGGGCAGGTCATTGTGCCGCGAATGCGGAACACGCCAGCCGCGCGGCAATCCCGCCGTCAGTTTGTGCCAGCCCGGCGCGCGAGCCACTTGGAACAGGCCGGCGCATTTGGCGGGCAGGG
>CAZZYR010000045.1:0-7231 GCA_964658235.1 uncultured Acetobacteraceae bacterium
CTGACGGATCCGCTGGACGATTTCTATGGCGCGGTCGGGCGCGCCGTCTTGAAGACGGCGGCCGCGGGCCAGGTCACCAACGGCCCGGACGGACGGCCGAAATCGATCGAGGTGACGTCGCTCGGCATTTATCTTCGCGACAGCTACGACTTCAATGGCGATCAGTTTCTCGGCCTGTGGTCCGAAATGGGGATCAACCGCAGCCGATTGGATGAGGCTTTTGCCTCGCAAGTCTCCGTGCTCTACCAACCGATCTCGATCGATGCCGCCGACTATGCCAAAGCCGTGGCGGACGACCGGGCGGCGTTCGAACGCCCGGTCGCCACGCCGGGTGGCGTGGTCTGGCCTTTGCAGCCCTTGCACATGACCGACACGGCATTGGCTGAGTATGAGGCGCGCCAATGGCACAGCGTCTCCAACGCCGATTTCAAACGTTACAGGGCCAGGACGATGCGCGGCCACGATTACATCAACGTCTCCGACGTGCGCGTTGTGCGCGTGCCGAAGCCCGTCACCGTCACGTTCTGAGCCGATGGGCGGGCCTGCCGCACGCCGCGCCGCCGTCGCCGCCGCCGTGATCGGCCTGGGCGGCGGGGGACGCCAGATGGCCACGCCCGCCATCGCACCAGACGGCACCTACCGGATCGATTGGGTCACGCCGAACCGGCTGGACCGGCTGCTCCATGCCGGCATGGCAGCGCCCGGCCGCATCGAGCTGCACAACAACCTGGATGGCCGACTCGTCGCCAGGAGCGGCGTGCTGGACCTGGATCTGGGCGGCAATGGACAGCCAGCCTGGCTGATGCAGGATATGGGGCTGATCTCGGTCGGCCCGGGCGCGCAGTTCCTGCATATCCCGCCGCTCGCGCCGGACGGAAGCCCCCTGCCTATCCAGAAGAACTATGACGGCGCCTCAGCCTCACCGCCGATAAACCATACAACCTGTATCCGTTAAGTCCGCGACAGCACTGAAAAAAGTTTTTTGCTTCTTTTTTGCAAAAAAGAAGGCCTTCCTTCCTGCCCCCCACGATGCGCCCGGCAGGACTTGAACCCGCAACCAAGCCGTTATGAGCGGCCCGCTCTAACCAGTTGAGCTACAGGCGCCCCGGGGGGCCGAACCACCGGACAAACACCAACCGCGCGCCATGCGCAACCGTTGGACATCCGTCCCCGCCTGCAGTACCTCGCCGCGCAGGATCAGCTCCCCAGAGGCACCATGAACGTCACCGACACCGAAACAGGCCGCGACGCCCCCCACGACATCAACGTGGTGATCGAAATCCCCCAGGGGTCCAGCGTCAAATACGAGGTGGACAAGACCACCGGCGCCCTGGTGGTGGACCGCTTCCTGTTCACGCCCATGTCCTATCCGGCCGCCTACGGCTTCATCCCCCGCACCCTGGCCGATGACGGCGATCCAGCCGATGCGCTGGTCCTGGTCCCCTCCGCCATCGTGCCCGGCGCCGTCATCCGCTGCCGCCCCATCGGCGTGCTGCACATGACGGACGAAGCCGGCCAGGACGAAAAAATCATCTGCGTCCCGCACGACAAGGTCCACCCGCTCTACAAGGACGTGAAAACCACCGAGGACCTGCCGGAGATCGTCCGCCAGTCCATCAGCCATTTCTTCGAGACGTACAAGGACCTGGAGCCGGGCAAATGGGTCAAGGTGACCGGGTTCGGAACGCTTGAGGAGGCGCACGCCATCATCCTGAAGTCGATCGAGGACGCGAAGAAGTAAGGAAGCAAGCGCTTCTTTGCGAACAAAGAAGCAAAAACTTTTACGACTTGGCAGGAGCGGCATCCGCCCCAACTAGCTGATGATTGACCGAACCGTTCAGTCAGATGGGCTGACGCGGGCCAAACGTCGAGGGCAGAATGGACCAGAGCAGCCCAACCCTGATCGGCATCTCGCGCGAAACGCCACCCAAGCGCCGCCCCTGGATCAAGATCATCATCGGCATCCTGGCCGCGGGCGCCCTGATCACTGCCGGCGCGCTCTACTGGCTGGACGCGCGCCACTATGTGACCACGGATGACGCCTTCATCGACGCGCACGTCTCCCAGGTCTCCGCCCAGATCTCCGGCCGCATCACCAAGCTCCTGATCGACGACAACCGGACCGTTACCGCCGGCCAGGTGCTGGCGGAGATAGACCCGCGTGACATGCAGACCCGCCTGGACCAGATGCTGGCGCAGCGCGACCAGGCAGCCGCTCAGCTTGCCCAGGCGCGCGCTACCCTGCCCGCCCGCCAGGCGGACGTGGCCCAGGCCGATGCCCAGATACGCGTCCAGCAGGCGGATGCGGACCAGAGCGCCCGCGACCTGGCGCGCTACACCCACATCAATCCACGCGCCGTCACCGCGCAGAACGTGGACCAGGCGCGCAACACCGCCCGCAGCGCCGGCGCCAAGCTGGACGCAGCCCGCAGCACCCAGGCCGGCGCCCGCGCCCAGCTTGCCGCGGCACGCACTCAGATCGCGGCTGCGGAAGCCGCCTTGCGCACCGCAGAGGCCAACGTCGCCCAGGCACGCCTGCAACTGGATTACACCCGCATCCTGGCACCTTCGGACGGGCGGATTGCCCGCCGTACTGTGGAGCTGGGCAATTACGTGACGCCGGGCCAGGCCTTGCTCGCAGTGGTGCAGCCCGCCTGCTGGGTGACCGCAAACCTCAAGGAAAGCCAGCTCGGCGCCCTCACGCCTGGGCAGCACGCCACCATCGCTGTGGACGCCTATCCGGACCAGAAGCTGGATGCCCACGTGGACAGCCTGCAAAGCGGCACCGGCTCGGTCTTCAGCAGCCTGCCGGCTGAGAACGCCACCGGCAATTACGTCAAGATCGTCCAGCGCCTGCCGGTGAAACTGGTCTTCGACGACCCGAACACCTGCGCCCGCCTGCATCTGGCCACCGGCATGTCCGTCGAGCCCCGCATCAAGGTCCGCTGATCCACAATGGCGGCCACAGCCGACGACGATCTTCCCTATTCCGCGGCCGGCGGCCGCAGCCCCTGGCTGATCGCCGTGGTGGTCTCCATCGCCACCTTCATGGAGGTGCTGGACACCACCATCGCGAACGTCAGCCTGCGCCACATCGCCGGCAGCCTGGCCGCCAGCCAGGATGAGAGCACCTACATCCTGACCAGCTACCTGGTCAGCAACGCCATCATCGTCCCCATCAGCGGCTGGCTGGCCAACGTCATTGGCCGCAAGCGCTTCTACATGATCTGCGTCGCACTGTTCACCGTCAGCTCGCTGCTCTGCGCCACCGCCTCCACACTGCCGGAAATCATCCTCTGGCGCGTGCTGCAGGGCCTGGGCGGCGGCGGCCTGGCGCCGGTGGAACAATCCATCTTCGCGGACACCTTTCCGCCCCGCCTCCGCGCGGCCTCCTTCGCGCTCTATGGCCTCACGGTCGTTATGGCCCCCGCCATCGGCCCCGTGCTCGGCGGCTATCTGACGGACTCTTATTCCTGGCACTGGGTGTTCCTGATCAACCTGCCCTTCGGCTGCCTCAGCCTGATCCTCGTTGCCCTGTTCGTGGTGGATTCGCCCGCCACCAAGGAGCGCCGCCGCAAGCTGCTCGCCGACGGGCTGAGCGTGGACTACATCGGCTTCGCTCTTGTCGCCCTCGGCTTCGGCATGCTGCAGGTGGTGCTGGACCGCTTCGAACGCGAAGGCGGCTGGGGCTCGCCCTTCGTGAATCTCTATGGCTCCATCTGCGTGGTTGCCCTGGTGGTGCTGGTGTTCTGGGAGTGGAACCATCGCCAGCCGGTGATGAATATCCGCCTGCTGAAGCTGCCATCCTTCGCCATCAGCAACGTGCTGATGTTCGCGCTGGGCTTCGTGCTGCTGTCCACCACCCAGCTCCTGCCGCAGATGGCGCAGGAGCTGATGGGATACGACTCCACCACCGCGGGTCTCACGCTGGGGGCCGCCGGCCTCGTCACCATCGTGCTGATGCCGATGTCCGGCGTGCTCACCGGCCGGGTGGTGCAGGCGAAATACCTTGCGTGCATCGCTTTCGCGGGCACCGCCTTTTCCATGTGGTTCGCATCCGGCCTCGTGCAGCGCGTGGGCTTCTGGGACCTGTCCTCGGTGCGCGCGCTGCAGGCGATGTGGCTGCCGTTCCTGTTCATCCCCATCAACACGGTGGCGCTCGTCGGCGTCCCGCCGGAACGCAACAATGAAGCCTCCGCCTTGATCAACCTGATGCGCAACCTCGGCGGCAGCGTGGGCATCAGCTACACCACCACGCTGCTGGCCTATCGCGAGCAGTTCCACCACGCGCGCCTGGCGGAACATATCACGCCCTTCACCGGCTACGGCGCCGGCATAAATCTGACCACGATCGATCACGCGGTGCAGATGCAGGCGACCACGCTGAGCTATCTGGACCTGTTCTGGGCGCTGATGATCGTGGCGCTGATTGCCGTACCCCTGGCGTTGTGTTTGCCGAAGATGGGGAAGGGGGCGGCGGCGGCGCATTAAGGAAGGAAGAAGTTCTTTTTGAAAAAAGAACAAAAAACTTTTGTCAGTGCTGTCGCGGACTCACATAAATAAAAGTTTTTTGCTTCTTTTTTTCAAAAAAGAAGGCCTTTCTCGCCTTACTTCACACCCCAGAAATCCGCCTCGTTCACACCCGCTGCACGCGCCTGAGCCGCCAGCCGCTCCCGTGCCGTGTTTTCAGGCGCCGGCGCCACAACCTGGCTCGCCCGGCCGTCGCCGGTCTCCGCCCACGCCAGCGTCCGCCCGGCCGACTGCGCCGTCAGCGCGGCGTGCGCCCCGCGCCAGACCACGTCCAGCGCCGCGTCCGCGGCCGCCGGCACAGGAGCCTGGCGCACAGCGGCACCGTTCCACACATCCAGCGTCGCATGTCCCGCCGCGTCGCGCGCCGCCCAGGCGAGGCGGGCGCCGTCCGGTGAGAAGCTCGGCCCACCGGCCAGAGTGGTTCCAGCCGGCGCATGCCACACGGCCTTGCCATCCACCGCCAGCTCCGGCGCGCCCGGACCGAAATGCGGGCTGCCGGACAGCGCGGCCACATGCAGCCCGTCCGGCGAGAAGGCGGCGCTGGAGGCATCGTCCGTGAAATCTGCAACGATGCGGCCAGTGGACGCCTGGATCACGTAATACTGCGATTGCGACGGGTTGATGCTGCCACGCACGGCGATGCGGTCCGGCGAGATCCAGCGCAGCGCCTCGATGGCCTGCATGCCGGAATACGCGGTGTTGTCGATCACCGGCTCCACCTTGGTCCGGGACACCACGTGTCCATTCATGTCCACAACCACCACATCGGCCAGCGCCACGCGCTTGTCCGTGAGCTGCACGAACGCGATGCGCGTGCCGTCCCGCGAAATGGCAGGCATCCCGCGCGCAGGACCCCCTGTGGCGAGCGTTGCCAGCGTGCCGCCGGCTGGCCCGGCCACCAGCGCGCCATGCACGATTCCCGCCTCCAGCACGCCCGACGGCGCGGCCGCGTGGGATCCGAAGCAGGGCAACGCGGCCAATGCCGTGGCCGCCAGGGAGAGCTTGCGCATCATCGTCATCCTCATGGCACGGCATACCCTGGGCATGCGGCTTGTTTGGGCGTGCACGCGCTGACCGCCATCACGTTTGAGAAGCCCGAACAGACGCCCTTGCCGGAGCCCTTGTAGAAGTCCAGCCGGTAACTCTTGATGGCGCCGCCTGTATCGTTGGCGAGCAGGCCCTTGCCCACGTTGTCCGCGTCCACATGCACGCTGTTGCGTGCCGGAATGATCGCGCGGTCACGCGCCACGGTCTGACCCGCCACCACCGCGGAGCCGTCCGCGCTCTTGATGGCCGTCACTTTCGTGATGGCGCCTGCGTTATATTGAATATAGTCACCGGCATTCGTTTGAGCCGACCCCTGCAGCTTCACCTCCGCGATGAAGCTGCTGCAATACGTGCCAGGGTAGCCGTATGGGTTGGTGATTGTTCCGGTATAGGTGGTGCCACTCAGCTTCAAGGACTTGCAGGTTTTCGGCCCGACGACACCCCAATCCGATTCCAAAGCCGTGTAGTAGCATGAAAAGCCGAACACCGGGATGTGGAACGGATCATCCGTCTTGGCCAGCACCGCCATGCCATTCGCGGTGTACGTCACGGTGTAGGTGCCAAGCCCGCCCGGAGACGGCGCGCCGGTGCCGCTGGGATTCGCCGGATCAGGCATCGAGAGCATGTTCGGGTTGCTGGTGGCGCCGGAAGACATCAGCGTGCCGATCGTGGTGCCGCTGCTCTTCGCGCTCTGGACGCTGAACGTGCCGCCTGCGGGTGTGCCCCTGGCGACGCCGGTCGTCAGCGTGTCGCGCTTCAGATCCATCGCCGGAGCCGCCTGCGGCGTGGCCGCGTGCGCCGCGGGAAGCGATGCCAAACCAAGCAGAAAGGCAAAAGCAGCGGGCCTTGCGAGGTGACTGCCGCCCGATGGTCGCGTGCCCAAGGTCATCACCAAAATCCCGCCTGCCGAGCCATGTTGATAAACGTTTCGGCCAACGCGTCAACATACCGGCATGTGCACTGATTCGCGCAGCGTGCCTCACGCCAGTACCTGCCGTTGCGTGAACAGCTTCTCGATCAGCGACCGCCCCAGCCCTGTACGCACACACCAATGATGCGTGTCATGTCCGTCATATCCTGTCGTGTCGATCAGCGTCACGCCGTCCATACCGCGCATGCGATCCGCCAGCCACGCATCGCGCGCGTGCCTGCGGCTATGGACCAGGATCAGGGACGGCCGCGGCCGACGCGCCGCATACTCCGCGGCAAGATCCGTCCCCAGATGCCGGGCGCGCCTGTACAGCCGAACCAGTTGCGGATACCGGCTCATTTCCGCGCCCGCATCGTCACGCAGGTCCAGCGTGGTGGGGATACTGAAGCCCAGTATGCCGCGCACCCGCAGATCCAGGCCGTATTTCAAAGCGGGTGCCCCGCCGGCGGACAGCCCGATGCAATAGACATCTTCCACGTCCAGCGCCGCCAGCACACGGCGAAGGTTGTCCAGGCAGGCGGCATAATCGGCGCCGAGTTCCGGAATACCCAGCAGCCCGAAACAGCGGCCCGGATCCTTCATCAGGATGACGTGCGTGCCGGTCTCCGTGATGAGCAGCCGCGACAACGCGAAACGGTCCGCGATGCCGTTGAACACCAGTACGGCGCGCCGCGCGGCGCCGCTGCGCAGCAGAATCAGTCCCTTTCGCCGGCTCGCATCCTG
>CAZZYR010000045.1:7241-11123 GCA_964658235.1 uncultured Acetobacteraceae bacterium
GCGCTCCGCCAGATGATAGGGCGGTGCCGCACCCTTCGGCGGAGAATCCGCACACACGACCGGCAACGGCGCCACCACCATACCGTCCTCGATAAACGCCCGCGCGTGGCTGTCGACAGGCTGCAAAGGCGTCACTAGGGTCATCGAGGGGAACGGCGCGGACAAGGGCTCGATCACGGCGGACATGAGTATCACCAGCCGCCCGCATCACACTATAGCACGCAAATCCTTTGCCAAAGTCTCAGACCGGCCTGTCAAACGGGCACCGCTCGTGGCCGCCCTGCTTGGACTGTGCGCCGCCGCAAGCCCGCATCAGGGCGGAACCCTGCACCTGACCGCCAGCGCCGCCGCCGGCACCATCGATCCGCACATCAACTACGAAGAGAAGTTCAACCAGCTCTACGCGTTCCTGCAGGACGGGCTTGTGACCTTTCGCAAATCCGGCGGCGATGCCGGGCGTGACGTGGTGCCCGATCTTGCCGAGTCCATGCCGCAAATCCTCGACGGCGGCCTGCGCTACGTCTTCCGCCTGCGCCGCGGCGTGCGGTTCTCCACTGGCGCGAGCGTAACGGTGGCCGATGTGGTCGCCTCCTACCGCCGCATGTTCCAGGTGAGGGGCCCGAACGTGGGAAGCTGGTACAGCGGCATCGTCGGCGCGCAGGCCTGCCTGGACCATCCCGCCACCTGCAAGCTGGAGGGTGTGACCGCGGACCCGGCCACCCGCAGTGTCACCATCCGCCTGGTGCGGCCGGATGGCGAGTTCCTGCAGCAGCTCGCCATGTCCTTCGCTTGCATCCTTCCGGCCGACACACCGCCACATGATCTGGGGACCGTTCCGGCAGCCTCCACCGGCCCTTACATGATCGCCAGCTACGATCCCGCGCGCGCCATGCATATCGTGCGCAACCCGTATTTCACCGAGTGGAGCCACGCCGCCCAGCCCGCCGGCCTGGTGGACGCCATGGAGTACCGGTTCGGGCTGCAGGACGAATCCGAAGTCAGCGCCGTGGAAAATGGCGCGCAGGACTGGATGTTCGATGAAAAGCCGCTGGACCGGCTGCCGGAAATCGGCGCGCGGCACGCGAACCTCGCGCATCTCTCCCAGGTGGCCGGCTACTACTACCTCGTCATGAACACCCGCCTGCCGCCGTTTGATCATCCGGATGCGCGGCGGGCCGTCGCCACCGCCATCAACCGCCGCGCTCTGGTCAATCTGTTCGGCGGTCCCGCTATGGCGACCCCGCTGTGCCATTTGTTGCCATCCGGCATTCCCGGCTCCGTCCCGTATTGTCCCTTCACGCTGCATCCAGGCAGCGTCTGGACCGCGCCGGACCTGATCCGCGCCCGCGCGCTGGTGCAGCGCTCCGGCACCGAGGGCCAGCGCGTGGTGCTGATCACCTCGGACAAGGAGGTGGAGCGCACCATCGGCATCTATCTGCAGAGCGTGCTGACGGATATCGGTTATGACGCGCGGGTGCGCGCGATCTCGTCCAATATCGAATTCGTCTATGCGCAGAACAGCAACAACCACGTCCAGGCCAGTTTGAGCGACTTCTACCAGGACTATCCGGCGGCATCGGATTTCCTGGATGTGATGTTCGGCTGTGGATCGTTTCATCCGAGCTCGGACTCCTCGATCAACATGGCCGGCTTCTGCGATGCCGGCGTGCAATCGGAAATGGATCGTGCCCTGTCGCTGGAAGGCAAGGATGACCGTGCCGCCGAGGCACTGTGGGCAAAAACGGACCGGGACATAACGGACGCGGCGCCGGCCACGGGACTGTTCCAGGTGAACTATCTTGATCTGGTCAGCGCGCGGGTGGGCGGGTTCGCGTTTTCGCCGATTTATCACATGCTGCTGTCGCAGGCTTGGGTGAAGTAAGGAAAGCCTTTTTTTGAAAAAAGAAGCAAAAAACTTTTATTTATTGATTCCGCGACAGCACTGACAAAAGTTTTTTGGTTCTTTTTTTCAAAAAAGAACTTCTTGCCTTCCTTCGACCAGCTTCATACGCTCCCTGGTCCGCCAAGCCCACAAAGGAACGCGCCACAGACTCATCCACTATGTCCGGGAGAAGCAACGAATGGAAAAAGCCACCATCACCCGCCACCCCATGGAATGGGCCATCGGCTCCCTCAGTCCCGCGCTGACTTGGCCGGACAGCGTCGAACGGATCGACTCCGTTACCGTGAACCGCATCACCATCGCTGATCTTTTCGCCGCACTGCAGCAAGGCTTTGCCGATTTCACCGCCTGCCGCACGGACGCCATCCTGCTCTGCATCATCTATCCGGCCGTGGGCATCCTGCTGGGCCGGCTGGGATTGGGCCACGGCCTGCTCCCGCTCCTCTTTCCCCTCGTCGCCGGCTTCGCCCTTCTGGGTCCCCTTCTGGCAACAGGGCTTTACGAAATGAGTCGCCGCCGGGAGCACGGCGAGCCCGTCAGCTGGGGAGATGCGTTCACGCCGTTCAGCAAGCCGGCCATCGAGCCGATCATGGCGCTCGGCATGGTGTTGCTGGCCATCTTCGGCCTGTGGCTGCTGACCGCCGATGTGATCTATCGCGGCACGCTCGGCGCGGCGGATCCTGCGGGCGCGAGCGACTTTGCGACCCGCGTCTTCACCACCGGCGGCGGATTGGCGCTGATCGTCTTCGGCATCGGTGCCGGCGCCATCTTCGCGGCGATCACCTTCTCCATCAGCGTGATCTCCTTTCCGCTGTTGCTGGACCGCAATATCGGCGTGCGCCCGGCCATGCTCGCCTCGCTGCGCGCCGTGCGCCTGAACCCGGTGCCGATGCTGGCTTGGGGCGCCATCGTGTGCGGGCTCCTGGTGCTTGGATCATTGCCGTTGCTGATCGGACTGGCCATCGCCATGCCTGTGCTTGGCCACGCCACCTGGCATCTCTACCGCCGGTTGATCGGCCCCTCCGCCATCTAGCTGACGGCCGCACGTTTGCCGTCCGGATGAAGACGCAACGAATTTCGCTTGCTTTTTCTCCGGTGCGGGTGTGCTGTTTGGAAGCAAACCAAAAGCCAGCACATCAGCCCCGCCTTTCGCGCAGCTGGTGAACGATACTGAATGTTCAGGACTGGGGAATTCGAAATGTCGGAAAACGACAGGCTTTCGCGCCGGTCGGCGATCAGGACCGGCCTGGGCATCCTGGCAGCGGGCATCGCCGCCGCGCCCGCCCGCGCGCAGGGCGACGAGGACGCCATCAAGCTTTCGAAATCGCGCGTGCATTATCAATACACCTGGAATGCATTGGGATCGCATTGCGGCATCTGTGCCAACTTCATCGCGCCAGCCTCCTGCCACATCGTGGAAGGCGGCATCAGCCCGAACGGCTACTGCCGGGTGTTTTCGCCGCAGGACATCGATCTGACGAAATAGACGGCTCCGCCGCGTGCCAGCAAGCCACGCTGGCTGTAACAAGGACACACGCCCATGAAAGGCATCCTTTCCGCCGTCCTGCTCCTGTGCGCCGTGCAAACCGCGCGGGCAGACCCCCACCCCTGGGTGCGCGCGGATATGAAGGACCAGGTCCCGGGCTGCCGCGTGCAGCTCTACGAAGATCCGCATTTCCAGGGCGCCCGCTGGTCCACCACCAATAGCTGGGCCGCGGTGGGATGGGAGTTCAACGACAAGATCTCCTCCATCAAGGTCCGCTCAGGCGTCTGGCAGTTCTTCCGCGGCGACCACTTCCAGCATCAGATCCAAACCTTGTTTCCCGGCAACTACGCCACGCTGACGCCCACGCTTGCGAACGCCATCAGCTCGTTTCGGTGCGTGAAGGCAACGTAGAAAAGAACCAAAAAACTTTTACCCATGTGAGTCCGCGACAGCACTGACAAAAGTTTTTTGCTTCTTTTTTCCAAAAAAGAAG
>CAZZYR010000046.1:0-10676 GCA_964658235.1 uncultured Acetobacteraceae bacterium
CCGCGACAGCACTGAAAAAAGTTTTTTGCTTCTTTTTTTCAAAAAAGAAGGCCTTCCTTGCCCACGTCCCAGGAGACTCACCCATCATCCTCTACCACTGCGCCGGCGCGCGCTCCTTCCGCGCGCTATGGATGCTCGAAGAACTTGGCCTGCCCTATGAACTTCGCATGCTGGCCTTTCCGCCGCGCGCGCGGGAAGAAGGATACCTCGAGCTCAATCCGCTCGGGACTATCCCCCTGCTCATTGATGGCGAAACGCGGATGACCGAATCTGCTGCCATCCTCCACTATCTCGGCACGCGCCATGGCCAGGCGGAGCTGGTGGTCGGGCCACAGGAGACCGGCTACGACGCCTACCTGAATTTCATGGTCATGGGCGAGGCGACGCTTACCTTCCCCCAGACGATCTTCCTTCGATACACGATGATGGAGCCTGAAGAGCGCCGCCTGCCGCAAGCGGCCGCCGACTACGCGCAGTGGTTCGCCTCCCGCCTGCGCGCTGCCGCTACGTTGATGGGTCGCGACTATGTCTGTGCCGGCCGCTTCACCGCGGCGGATATCTCGGTTGGCTATGCGTTGCAGCTCGCAACCGTGCTTGGACTGGGCAACACCTTTCCGCCGCATGTGACAGCTTATTTCGAGCGGCTTTGCTTGCGCGACGCGTACCGCCGGGCCCAGGCAGCCGAAAAATAATCCTCGGCGCCGCTGTCCGGGCACGCTGAGGTTCAGGGCTTCAGGAACACTTCAACGCGCCGGTTCTTTTCACGTCCCTCGGCTGTCGCATTGTCCGCGATCGGCAGGTCCGGCCCGAAGGAGACCACCTTGCCGGGCGCCAGGCCCCGGTGCGCGAAAACATCCGCCACCGCCTGCGCACGCTGCCTCGCGATGTACGTGTTGGCCTCGGGCGGCCCGATATTGTCGGCAAATCCAACCAGGATCAGGTGATCCGGCGGCGTGTGATCAGACATCATCACATTCCACACCCTGTCCACTTCGCGCGCGCTGTGAAGGTCCAGCCGGTTTGATCCGGGCTCGAAATGCAGATCGGTTGCCAGCCGGGCAGCGCCAGCCACGAGTTGCTTATAGCGGTCCCGAGCGGTCAGCGGAGCCGCTATACCGCCGCCGGCAGTGGTGAGTGGCGCCAACCCTGCCTGCCGCACCGCGTCCTGGCCATCCGGCGAGAGCGCAAAAGCGATGAAGCGCGAAACGAAGGGGTTGGCGCTGCCGGCTGGCGCGTAGAAATACAGCCTGCGCGTCAGCGGATAAGCGTCTCCGGCGATGGCGTCCGGTGTGGGAAGCGCAGGGCTGGCTCCGACGACCGCAACCGCGAGCACCTTGGCCTGGCCGGCGCGCGCCACTGGCACCACGGCCAGCGCGTCCGCGTCGGACAACGCTGCGGCGGCCGCATCCGGCACACGCTGCGCACCGGGGGGAACAGAAGGCGCGCCGGCTACCAGGTCGGAGAGGCTGGAAGCGCCCGGCTCCATCAGTAGGTGGATGCCATGCCCCGGACCACCAAGCGCGGACCAGGTGGCAATGCTGCCGTCCAGGACATTGCGGAGCTGGGTCATGGAGATCTGGCTGAGCGGATTATGCGGGTTGACGATAACGGCCAGCCCTTCGAATCCCACCACGTGTTCGTTGGCCGGCGCGCTGAAGTCGCCAAGCGAGTGCAAACTATCCAGTTCGGCGCGATTAATACGGCGCGCCGCCAGGGCGATATCCGACCCGCCGCGGCCGAGCGCAGCCAGGCCGGCCGTCTCATTTTGCGTGGTGATGAGGATGGCTTCCGGCCGGGACAGGCGCTGGCCGGTGATCTGCAACTGACCCGGCGCGTGGCCCGGCTGCACGGTTACGCCGAGGTTGCCCAAACTTGTGAGATAGGCGGCGGCCAGGCGCGGTGCCAAGGACGAGGCGAGCGCGGCTGGCCCGTTCAACCGCAGGAGTATCGCCTGGTCGGATGGTGCCTGCGCAGCGGACGTGGCTACGGCAATGCCGGGCGGGGGCGGCGTGGCCGCGACCGCTGGGGCCGGCATAGGCGGCTGCGGCAAGGCCGCGCGAGGTGGCGCGGCGGCGGGTGCTGGGGCCGGGTCCGGCGGGGCCACTAGTTGCGGAGCCGGGACCTGGGCGGCTGGTGTAACAGCCGCCGCGGCCGGAGCAGGTTGCAACACGGCTGCCAGTCTCGTCTCGGCCGGGCGGGCTGCCATGGCCTGAGAAGGAAGCGGCGCTCCTGTCCCCGCGCCGGACGGGCTGGAAAGCCGGTAGCCGGCATAGACGCCGCCCACGATCAAGGAAAGCGCCACCATGACGCCCCCCACCAGAAGGCGGGTGCCACCGGCCACGGCTTCCTTTGGCTGCGGCGCCATCAGTGGCCTGGCGCATTCGGGGCACATGAATGGCTCACCCACCTTGACTTCGATATCGCGCCGGCTGGCGGCGAGCGGGCAGTAGTCGATGTTGGTGCAGCGTCCGCGCGAATAGGCCATGGGGTCCGATCGAAGTCGCAAGATGGTCAGTATGGTTCAGGCCGGCACCGCGGCTCGCCGGTGGATCGCCGGATCAACCGCCGGACGCGGCGCGGATGGCACTGCGGACGATACGAAGGCGTTCGCAACCGGGCAAGCCGCAAAGGGCCGTTGCGGACGGCGGCTCCGAGTGCAGATGAAGCTGTTGCGAAATGGCCATCATGCCCGGCGGTTTCGCGAAAACAATCGGCCTGTGATACGTCATGCCAGCAACCATGAGCATGACGGAGTCTGAACATGCCTGCCGAACGGCATGATAGGCGCCGACTGGAAGTTTCGCGAGGTGACGGCGCATGTTGCTGATCGGATCGATTGGACTTCTGACTCTGGTTGTGGCGGTGGGCGCGTGGCTGGGCGCGAAATACTTGTTCACAGACGAGCCGCCGCCCGTCGGCGTGCACTGGCCTGGGTTGGTGCATGGCGCGGCCGGACTGCTGGGGTTTGGGGCCCTGATCGTCGCCTTGCGCGGGCCGCCGCCCAGCCTGCATGCGCTGCGCATGGGCGTAGGCGGGTTTGGCGTGTTCGCGGCAACCCTTGTGGGCGGCGCCATCCTGGCGGGCCTGACCATTCTGACCTTGCATCTGCGGCGTCAGCCTATCCCCGTCGCCGTGGTGGCGACGCATGGGCTGCTGGGCGTTGCCGGGCTGACCTTGCTGATGACCTATCTGACGATGCTGCACTGACGAGGCGCCCCGATGACCGGCATCCCCACCTTTGCCACCCCGCACGCCTATATGGGCCTGGCCAGGCCGCGCGCTCACGCCAGCCTGCATATCACCGGCATTCCGCTGGACATCGGCACCACCAACCGCAGCGGCGCCCGGTTCGGGCCGCACGCCATCCGCCACGCAAGCCGCATGCTGGTGGATGGCGCCCATCCGCGTGCCTGGCGCGATCCGGTCACGCTGCCGGTGGCCGATATCGGCGATTTCGAAATCGCATTTGGCGAAATCGGCAAGAGTCTCGATTTGATCCAGGCGCAGGCGGCGCAAAGCCCGCATCTGATCGCGCTGGGCGGCGAGCATGGGATCACGCTGCCTCTGCTGCGCGCGCTGGCCGCGCGCCGCGGCGGCCCGGTGGGGCTGGTGCATTTCGACGCGCATGTGGACACCTGGCCGGACAGCTTCGGCCAGGAATTCGGCCACGGCTCGCCGTTCTACCACGCCATTCGGGAGGGTCTGATCGATCCGCATCGGACGGTGCAGATTGGCATACGCTCGCCCGTCCAGCGGGATGTTTGGGACTGGACGCTGGCACAGGGTGTCACGATCCTGACCGCGGAGCACGTGCATGAGATTGGGGCGCCAGCCGCCGCCGCGCGCATCCTGGAGGTGGCGGGCGAGCAGGCCGCCTACCTGACCTTCGACATCGATGCGCTGGATCCTGCTTTTGCACCTGGCACCGGCACGCCGGAGATCGGCGGGCTCGCTTCCTGGCAGATCCAGGCAATCCTGCGCCGCCTTGGCGGCATTGACTGGGTGGGAATGGACATCGTCGAAGTAGCGCCCGCCTACGATGTCAGCGAAATAACCGCGTTGGCGGCGGCGACGATCGTGTGGGAGTATCTTGCTCTTGTCGGCGCACGAACCCCGCGCTGAGCGCATGGCTGATGATCGGATTGATCACGCTCCATGTGATCACATGGCCTTATAAGGCGCCTCCCGGCCGCATAAGTGATGCGGTCGCTGACGCAATCCGCACGTGCCGCGAGCTTCCTTGCGAGGAAGCACAAGCAACGACGTAACGCGTCCTTTGTCGCAGGACCGGCCTATCGCCGGACGCTTTGAGGGATACGGGTATGTTTGCTGCAAATTACGCGAGCTCGCGCCCCGCGATGCACACCGCACAGGACATACAGAGTCCGTAGGCCGGGCGCTCCCCGGCCGTAAAGAGACTCTCTGTCCCGCACTGTCTGGCCACTGTCAGGCAGCCCGATCTGCCGCCACGCACCACGTAGCAATCCTGTGCAAGGTTTCTGTGCCATGAGCCAACTTCACGCCCGCCGTGCCGCCGCCCCGCTGTCCGCGCCACTGACCCAAACCGCATTGGGCGCGCTGCCGTGCGTGGACGATCTGGTGTCCACCCTGCGTCCGGAGGAGCCGCTGACCTGCCTGCGCGCGGCTGCCTTGCGCGCCAATGCGGAAGAGTTCGTCGCGGGCTTTCCGGGCGAGACGATGTATGCGGTCAAGTGCAACCCGGACCCCGCGGTGCTGCAGGCGCTCTGGGATGGCGGCGTGCGCAAGTTCGATTGCGCGTCGCTGCCGGAAGTCACGCGCGTGGCAACGATGTTTCCGCTGGCCAAGATCTACTTCATGCACCCGGTGAAGTCGCGCCATGCGATCGCCGAATCCTACGCCGTCCATGGCGTGCGCGATTTCGTCTTCGACAGCCCGGTGGAACTGGCGAAGATCCTGGAAGAGACCGGCGCGCCCGATGACCTCGGCCTGGTGGTGCGCATGGCGCTGCCGGCCGGCCCGGCCAAATGCGACCTGTCCGGCAAATTCGGCGCCTGGCCGGAAGAAGCCGCCGCCCTGCTGCGCGCCGCCCGGCCACACACCCGCAGCCTGGGCATCAGCTTCCATGTCGGCTCGCAATGCCTGGACCCGCTGGCGTGGCGCCGCGCCATCCAGCTGGCCGGCGACACCATCCGCGCGTCCGGCGTCGCCGTGGAAGTCCTCGATGTCGGCGGCGGATTCCCGGTGGCCTATCCCGACTCCGTCCCGCCCCCGCTCGGCGCCTTCTTCGCGGAGATCGAGGCGAGCTTTGACGATCTGAATATGCCTGGCCTCGAACTCTGGGCCGAGCCCGGCCGCGCGTTGGTTGCCAGCGGCACGTCCGTGGTGGTGCAGGTGCAGCTTCGCCGCGGCGACGCGCTCTATATCAACGACGGCGTGTTCGGCAGCCTGTCCGATGCGGGCCCGCCCGGCTTCCGGTACCCCACGCGCCTGATCCGGCCAAGCACCGCCGCGGCGCATCGTTTCACGTTCTGGGGCCCGACCTGCGACAGCAATGACGTGATGGCGGGGCCGTTCGTTCTGCCAGATGATGTGGCGGAAGGCGACTGGATCGAGATCGGCCAGTTGGGTGCGTATGGCGCATGCCTGCGCACGGGGTTCAATGGGTTTGGTGAAGGGCGGGCGGCGGGCGTTCGGGACGCGCCGCTTTAAGGAAGGAAGCAGTTCTTTTTTGGAAAAAAGAACCAAAAAACTTTTGTCAGGCTGTCGCGGACACTACTGACAAAAGTTTTTTGCTTCTTTTTTTCAAAAAAGAAGGCCTTTTCCTTCCTATACAAATCCTAATTTCGGCCACGTCTCACCCAGAATCGGCGCCGCATTACCACCCATTGCGCCGATCAAATCACTGAGCACATTCCGGAAGTCCACTGTCAGGCGCAGGTTTCCATTCGAATCGAAACGCGTGAGGCTCGGATACGTGCCATACACGCCGCCTTTGACCATGTCCCCAAGCACGAAGCTGACATTCGCGCCGCCGTGGTCGGTGCCGAAATCGAGGTTGGCTGCCGGCCGCCGGCCGAAATCGGACATCGTCATCACGATCACGTTCTGCGATGCCCGGCGGAATTGCAGGAAGCCATAAAAGCGCGACAGCGCTGCGCTGAGCTGAGCCAGCAGAGCCGGCTGCGACTGCGCCTGCGCATAATGCGAATCGAAGCCACCTTGCACCGCATAGAAGCCGCGTATGCCTGAATTCGCCACGATCAACCGCGCGATGTCGCGCAATTGGTAATCCAGATAAGTTGGCGTGGCATAGGCCGAACCCGGTACTCGCTTTGAATCCAGCTTGATCGTTGCGATATCACCCAATGCCGTATGCAGCTGTTCCTGGTCAAAGGCGCCAGCGGCGCTGGCCGCCGGCTGCGCGCTGACTTCCTTGTAGGCGGCTGTCAGCGCATTCCAATCGTCAGTCACACCATACGTCACGCCGAAATAATCCATCGGCGGATTGATCACCAGGGCCTGGGACGCCGCACCTTGCAGCAGCGGCGTAGACCCGCCGAGCGATGCGGTGGGGCCAAGCCGGCCTGCCGCTGTGCCATCCAGTGTCAGCCCAAGCCAGCCGGTCTGCACCTTGGTTCCCACGTTGATCTGCCCGGTTTGCCAGTCCAGCTGGCCGTTCAGATGGCTCATCGGATTCAGCTCCGCCCGCGGCAGCCCCACGCCATGCACAACGGCCAGATGGCCGCCGGCGTAAAGCGCCCGCATCGCATCCATGCCGGGCGCGAAGGCGAACGAGGTGGCGGCCGAGGCCGGCGTGGCCGGATTTGCATCGAAGGCCAGCGGCGCCAAGGCGGCCTGGGTGTAGGCCAGCGCCAACCCGCTCGGCGGCGGCGCCGGGGTGCGCAATTGCGTGTAGGCGCCAAACTGCTTCAGCGGCACCACCGTGTTAAGGCCGTCATTGCCGCCGGCCAGCATCACACAGACCAGGATGGTTGAATTGCCGCTCGCCTCGTGCGCGGCAAGGCTCTGGAAAAACGTGGGTGCCATGGCAATGCCGCCAAGCCCGCGCAAAACATTCCGGCGAGAGATCATGTCAGTTCACCGCATAATCGGGGCTATTGAGAAGCAGCCATATGCCGCCGCGTATCTGGTTGTCGCTGGGCGTATCACCCAGGTATTTGCCCAGGATCCGCCGCATGCCCGGCGAGCCGCCATCGAGCAACGCGTCCAGCAGATAGTCGCGCACCGCGCTGCCAGCGGTGTTGCCAATCCTTGCCCGCAGGGCCGGCATGTCCAGATACGTATCGGTGTAGCTGCCGGCCGGATCCGCATTGGTGACGTTGGCAAGGATCCAGGTGCGCGCGAGCACGGTGCCTGTATTGGTCAGGCTGGACAAATCACCGGGGTGATAGAAGGAGAACACGCTCGCGGGCCAAAACAGCTCCTGGCCGAGGTTGCTCAATTCCCAAAGCAGGGAATTGCCTGGCGTTGTGTTTGAGGTTGCCTGCAACGCGCCGGGCAGCGCCCGCAACGTGTCCACCATGATTTCCGCGGGCTGTTTGCCCATAGCGTGGTAGCTCGCAGTGAACTCGGGATGGTTGACGATTGCGGTGATCACCCGCGCTATCTGGTCCGGCGCATCCTGCTCCGCGCGCCAGACCGCTGCGATGTCACTGATGAATTGCGCGCTGGGCGTCTCTGTAGCGAATCTTTCAAGCAGCTCGCGCGCCATAAAGGGTGCCACGGACGGCCGCCTGGCGATGATGCCCATCACGTAATCCAGCGCGGTGCCGTCCGTCGGCACCGCGCGCGCCGCCCCCAGGAAGCGGATCACGCCGGTGTAATGGTTGCCCGGCACGTATTGCACGGAAAAGCGGGTCTCCGGGTTCGTGCCGTTCCAGTCGATATTCACACTGTAGCCGGTGATCGCGCGTGCAATTTGCTGCACGTCGTCCTGGCTATAGTTCGGCACCGGACCGCCGCCCGGCCAGTTGATGGGTGAGCCATCCATGTTCAGCCGCGTCAGCCCCATCGAATAAAGCTGCATGCACTCGCGCGCAAAATTCTCGTTGGCCATGGCGCCGGCGTTGTTGTTGTTGTCCAGCCAGATCAGCATGGCCGGTTCCTTGGCCACGGCCGTCAACAGCGTCGCGAAGTTGCCCAGCGCGTTGGAGCGGACGGTCTGATCGTAATGATACATCATGGCGGGATCACCCACTTTGCCAAGTCCCACGGCGAAGTGGTCCAGCCAATGCAGCTCCAGCTTGGCCTGAAGCTGGCGTGGCGTCAGCATCATGTGCTGCAAAACCAGGCGCTCAAAGACGTTGTAGTCGATATAACTGCCATTGGACGCGAATGTCGTCGGCAGCGTCTCAATCTCACTGCCGCTATCGTCCAGCGTCGTCCAAGCCTCCTGTGCAGCCAGCCAGGTGCCGATCCCTGACGCCGCAACGGCAGTGATTGTCTCCGGTGGGGCCGAAAAGGCAAAGCGGCGCAGTGTGTGTTGAATCTGCGCGCGCGGCGAAGGAGTCTGCGCGCTGGACTGTTCAATGCCGACGCCCGCGCATAGGCAGCCCAACAGGAAAGCGATACTAAGACGCATCGGATAGGCAACCTTGCTAAACCGAAACATACATCATCACATTGCCGTGCGCGGCGCAACCTCAGGTTGCTGCCTTTTGGATTTAATATGCGCGGGGCTTCAGTGCCCATACAGCCGGGTGGGCCACCGGGCATGGGCATGATATGAGCCCGCAAACAGCATAGGATCAGCCAGCCACGATGGGTGCCTTCAAGGACAGCTTGTTCAGCGAAAGACAGGCCGCGTCGGCCAACGCCAAAAAAGCGCTGCTAGAGAAATTCAAGGCCAAGCCCGCGCCGGACGACCCTGCCGTGCTTGCCCGCGCCGCCGAGCGCCTGGCTATTGCCCAAGCCCGTGAGGTTCGCGCGGCCGAGCGCCGGCTCGCCAAGGAAGAGGAGGCCAAACGCCTCGCCGCCGAGCAGGCCGCCCGCGACGAGGAAGCCCGCGCGCGCGCAGCCGAGGAAGCCCTTCGTGCCGCCGAGCAGGCCGCCCGCGACCTGCAATTGAAAGCGGAGCGGCAGGCTGCCCGGGACGCCCGCTACGCCGCGCGCAAGGCCCGCCGCTGACCTGGCGCCGCGCCGGAACAATCCTTAACAGGCCATCCAAACAGGCCTTCCTTTCCAGGAGAGACAATGCGCCGCCTTTTGACCGTGACGATGCTGCTCGCTCTGGGCTCCTGCGCCTCCATGATGGGTGACCGCGCGGCGGCACCGCAATATACGGTGTTTTTCCTCGAACGCTCCTCCGCGCTGGAGCCTGCGGCTGTCAACGTGATCGCCCAGGCAGCCGCGGCCGCCAACGCCGCGCCTGGCCATACGGTGACCGTACTGGGCTGGACGGACAGCATCGGCAGCAAGCCCGATGATGTCCTGCTGTCGCAGCAGCGTGCCAAGCGCGTCGCGGACGCGCTGATTGCCGATGGCGTGGCAGCGTCCCGGATCAGCCGGCAAGGCCGGGGGCAAACGGGGACGGACCCGGGGGTTGAGAGCCGCCGCGTGGATGTTACGTTGTCAAACTAGGCGGCAGACCACAGGGTCGGCGAAACAGAAGTTTCGTTCCTTGACGTGCTACAACTGCGCAACCCCCTTGCAGGGGCCCTGGTGCCACAATTGCGGTCAGTCAGCGCATGACTATCACCGCAGCGCCCGTCACCTCGCGGCCGAAGCCATCGAAAGTTTCTTCCACGCCGATGGGCGCGTCTGGCGCACCTTGCGTCGCCTGATCCGCCACCCCGCGCGCCTGACAAAAGATTATCTCGCCGGAAAGCGCGCCCCGCAGATCCCGCCGCTGCGCCTCTTCCTGGCGGTGCTGCTCATTATGTTCCTGATTGGCAAATGGGCGACGCGCGACATGGTCCTGATCCACTGGGACAAGCCTCCCGCGGACGTGCAGACCTCCATTGACTCCAGCCGCGTCAATCTCGGCCTCTCACCCGCTGTGGATGCCCGCATCACCGCCTGGCTGCACACGCATCTCAGCGAGGCGCTCGCACACCCCAATGACCTGGCCTCCGCCATGCGGGACAATGCGGAAGATTTCGCCTTCCTGATGCTGCCGTTATCGGCCCTGATCCTGGCAGCCATCTTCGCCCTGCGACGCGGCTTTGTGCTGTTCGATCACCTGGTTTTTTCCATGCACTCCCTGTCGTTTCAGGGCATGCTGATCAGCATCGTGCTCGCCGTGCAGAGTTTCGGCGGTAATGCCGGCTTCCTGTTTCTCGCCTCGCCCGTGCACCTGTTCGTGCACATGCGCGGCGTCTATGCCACCGGTATCCCAGGCACGCTGCTCCGCATGGCCGTGCTCTTTACCGCCTCATGCGTCGTGTTCGCCCTGCTGGTTCTGGGCCTGGTGCTGGCGGGACTTCAAGGCCTGCGCGCCTAACCAACAACCGGTCCGGACTCGGGTCCTGCCCCCGGACCAACTGGATGACGCATGGACATCGCCACCGCCGCCGGCTCCCACATCATCACCGTCTCCCGCGCCGCCTTCGCACGACCGGACACGGATTTTCTCTGCTTCGGCGAAAGCGACGTGCCCGCCCCCGCGGTGGCGCACGCCGCCCTTGCCGCCGCCATGCAAGCCGGCCAGACGCGCTATTCGGACGTGCGTGGCC
>CAZZYR010000047.1:0-10499 GCA_964658235.1 uncultured Acetobacteraceae bacterium
AGTGAAGAACGCCCATGCCGGAGTATGGGCGCACCGCTGCCGCTGTCGGCCGTGTGGCGGGGCCCAAATCCGATGCTGACGAGAACTGCTGGACGGATTGACTGCGGAGACGCGACCGAAATCGGTCGAGGCCGCTCCGCCGTTGGAGCCGCCGTTTTGCGGATCAGCGTGATCCAGGTTTCCAACATCAGCGTTTACCCTGTATGAACGTGGTTCATATGCAGGACGCACTCATGAACGCCGTTCAACAACAGAATGATCGCCGTTCACAGAGATCGTCCACCGCAGCCCGCCACCAGGATCTGCAAGCGCGCCTGCTTGCCGCGGCTGAGGCTGCTATCGAGATGGGCGGTCTGGCGGGACTGCGTGCACGCGCCTTGTCGGATACGGTCGGCTGCTCCGTGGGGGCCATCTACGGGGTTTTCGCGGACCTCGATGCCCTAGCCCTGGCCGTGAACGGCCGCACGCTGGTGGCGATCGACGCCGCCATGCGCAGCGCCGGCGCGGGCAAGGACCCAGCCGACCATCTGGTGCGGCTGGCTACGGCCTATCTCGATTACGCATCGGCGAACCGCAACCGGTGGCGCGCCTTGTTCGAACACCGCATGACGGAGGGCCGGGACGTGCCCGCGTGGTATGCCGAACTGCGCGCGGCCAGCTTTGCCAACATCGAACTCCCGTTGGCGACACTTCAACCGCACTTGAAAGCGTCGCAGATCATGGTTCAGGCCAGAACCGTCTTCTCCGCCGTGCACGGCATGGTGGATCTGGGTCTGGACGAGAAATTAGGAGACATGAAGCTGCCGCTCCTCCGCGCACAAATCAGGTTGATCGTGGGGGCCATAGCCGCCGGCCTGACCTAGTCAGCCGGTTCCAAGGACATGTTCCTGGCGGGGTCCAGTGGCAGGGCGTCCGGCCTTCCTTCCAGCGCCAGCCGCCCTGCCGCCACATAATCGATCTTTCCAGTCCCCAACAAAGGCAAAGCCGGCATAACCCGAACCACGCGGGGCACGGCAATCTCCGCCGCACCCTTCTCCCGCGCATGCGCCAGCAACGCGCCGCTGCTCGCGTCGGCCTGCGTTGTCAGCAACACCAAAGCCTCCCCCTTGCGCGCATCCGGCACGGAGACCACCGCATGCATCGCGTCGCGCCACAGCCCCGCAGCGAGCAATTCTGCCGCCGGCATGGACACCATCTCGCCCGCGATCTTCGCAAATCGCTTCGCCCGCGCGAGGATCGTGATGAATCCTCCGGCATCCACCGTGCACACGTCGCCGGTGTCGTACCATCCGTCCGGCAGCGCTTCCAGCACGCCGGGCGCGGTGGCGCGCAGGTAGCCCAGCATCACGTTCGGCCCCCGCACCACCAGCCGGCCACCCGTCTCGATGCCCTCCACCGGATCCAGGCGATACTCCATGCCGGGCAGCAGGCGGCCGGCGGAACCCGGGCGGCTGTGCATCGGCGTGTTCAGAGCCAGCACCGGAGACGTCTCGGTCGCACCGTAGCCTTCCAGCACGCGCACGCCGAACCGTTCGGCGTACAGGCGCCGTGTTTCGTCGCGCACTTTCTCCGCGCCGGAGAAGATGTAGCGCATCTTGTAGAAATCATACGGATGCGCGAACCGCGCCCAGCCGGTCAGGAAGGTATCGGTGCCAAACGCAATCGTGCTGTCGGTGTCATAGATCAGCTCAGGGACGATGCGGTAATGCAGCGGCGACGGGTAGTAGAACGTGCGCACACCCGATAGCAGCGGCAGGAGCGTTGCCCCGGTGAGCCCGAACGAATGGAACATCGGCATCGCGTTGAACACCCGGTCCGACGAGTTGAAGTCCACAACGGCGGCGACCTGCGCGATGTTGGTCATGATATTGCGGTGACTCAGCACCACGCCTTTCGGGAGGCCCTCCGACCCGCTGGTGAACAGCACCACGGCCGGCGCATCGGCCTGCACCCGTGCACCCGGCAGCCGCCGCGCCAGTTTACTGTCGATCCAGCCACGCAACTTTGCCGATAGGCCAAGCCCGGCGCGGACGTCTTCCAGCCATATGAAGCGGACCTGCCCCTCCATCCTTGCCACCGCAGCGCCCAATTTCGCGCGCTGCACGAAGGCACGGGATGACAGCACGGTGCCTACCTGCGCCACGGCACAGGCAGACAGCATCCCTTCCGCACCGGCCGAGAAGTTCAGCATGGCCGGCACCCGCCCGAACGCCTGCAGCGCCATGAACGTCACCACCGCGCCGCTGGCATTCGGCAGCATGACGCCCACATGGCCGCCCACCGGCGCCTCACGCGCCAGACGCCGGCCCAGCACGGCCGCACCCAGGATCAGCCGGCGGTAGCTCAACGGCACGCGGGTGATGTCCTCCACAATTGGCATTGCGGCGCCGAACCGGTCACGCGCATCCAGCAGTGCTGCAAACAGCGGCCGGTTGGTATTGGCTGCGGTAAATCCGGATCGCTCCATCACGCCCTGCAAGACGCTACCGACGGCACGGCGCCTGGCCCGTCCACGCAAATCCGGGTCGGCATCGATGGTCACTGGCGGCAACACTGTCAGCGACAACGCCGGAAACCAGCGACGCGGCACCCGACCGGCCAGCCGGGAAAAACGCGAGAACTGAAGTCCGTCGATCCGCACAGGCACGATCACCGCATCGGCCTTGTCGGCCACCATGCCCGCGCCCTCGTACACCTTCATCAGCGCGCCGGTGGTGGTGATGCGCCCTTCCGGGAAGACCACCAATGTCTGTCCCTCGCGCACCGCATGCACCATCGTCTTGGCACTGAACGGATTGGCCGGATCGATGGGGAAGTAATTGACTGCGGCCAGGAACGGCCGCGCCCACCAGCGCTTGGCGATGTGGATATTGACCGCGAAGGTTGGCGCGGATGGCAGGAAGGCGGCGAGGAAACAGCCATCCGCAAAGCTCTGGTGGTTGACCACGATCACCGCCCGCGTACCGGGGGGCGGGAGATGGTTCAGCCCCGACACGCGAACGCCGTGCAGCACGCGGAAATACAGCCTGAAGATGGAGCGGACCGTCTCCTGCGGCAGGATGCGGACGATCCACAGAGCCACTGCAAAGTTTGCGGCCGCCGCACCAAGAAGAATGCGCGCGGGCGCCATGCCGGCCAGCGCCAATCCAGCGGTGACCACCGCCGCGACGGCCATCGCGGCAGCGTTCACCACGTTGTTCGCCGCAATCATCCGGGCGATTTCAGAACGTTCCCACCGCTCCTGGATGATGGCGTAGAGCGGCACCGAATAGACGCCGCCGCACATCGCCAGCAGCAGCAGGTCCGCCAGCATCCGCCAGCCGCCGAAGCTGTGCAGCATGCTGCCCACGCTCGTCATCGCATGGTTCGCGGCCGCTTCTTCGCCCGCGCGGCCGAAATCCCATAGGAGTACGGACAGGCCGAATGCGGCAAACGGCACCAGGCGGGCGGACACCTCACCGCGCAACAACCGGGCGCAGGACAGCGAGCCAAGGCCCACGCCCACCGAGAACACCGCCAGCAGCAGCGTGAACACTGGCTCGCCGGCGCCCATGGCGTTCCGTACCAGCGTGGGCAGTTCGGCAAGCAGCGTGGCACCGACCACCCAGAACCAGCTCAGCGACATGATGCACAGCCACACCGCGTGATTGGCCCGGGCTGCAGAGAGTAACGCTCGGGTTTCCCGCAGCAGGTTCCAACCGATCACCAGACCCGGCGCGCTGGACGGCGCCGGACGGACCAGCGCCGCGGCCGCCAGGCCCGCGACCGCCACGGCCATGCCGGTGGCCGCCACCACCACGGCACCTTGCGCCAGGCCAAACAGCAGCGGCCCCGCGATGGTGCCGGCCAAGATGCCTGCAAACGTGCCCGCTTCGATCAGCCCGTTGCCCGCAACCAATTCGTGCTCAGCCAGATGCTGCGGCAGGATCGCGTATTTCAGGGGCCCGAAGAACGTCGCCTGCACGCCCAGGCCGAACAGCACGCCGAACAGCAGGCCGGTGCTGCCAAGCAGGAAACCGGCAGCGGCCAGCGCCATCAGCGCCACCTCCGCCGCCTTCACGATCAGGATCATCCGCCGCTTCTCAAACCGGTCCGCCAGTTGCCCCGCGGTGGCTGACAGCAGCACGTAAGGCAGGATGAACACCCCGCCGGCGAGGGCGACCAGCGCTGGTCCCGAATCGTGCGCAGCCCGGAACAGGATCAGCACAACAAGGGCGTTCTTGAACAAATTGTCGTTCAACGCGCCCAAGGTTTGCGTGACCAGCAACGGGGCGAGGCGGCGGGAGCTGAGCAGGATCATGGCAGCGGCCTTTCTATGAACGCCGTTCATAATAGCTATTTGTGAACGTTGTTCAAGTCATATCTTCCGCGATCGCGATTAGCGCAATCCGGGCGTTATCCCAAAGGCTCGATCCGCCGGCGCGGTAACATCCGAGCGCACGAGCTGAAGCGCGCATACGGAACCCACGACGGCGGACGCGGCACCCAGGAGGGCCGCCACGCGACTGCTTCGCGACGTAAGTCTCTGCGATAATCGCCGGCGCCGCCGGCTGCACCTGTCTATCGTCGGCTGTCGAGGCGAGCCGGAGCACGGTGACGACGATGCGAGCGGGTGTCTGCGCGGGTGGATTATTTCACGCCTCCGCAAGGAATACAGTGCGGCCAGGGAAAGGCCGCGCTGCCGAAGGCCCATCAGTTGTCAAACATCGGCAAGGACTCCCCGCTTGCTCGGCGGCATGCCACCAGTGCGTCTGCACGAAGAAGCGGGGCATCAACAGCAGGGTTGCAGCGCGGCGCACAGGATGACTGTTCACCAGCCCACTAGGTCGTTGGGGCTGCAACGGGTGCTGCAATCAGCTCGTTTGGGACAGTCTTGCTAGTTCTTTCTGCGGTCCATACAACACATTGATCTTATTTAGGAAACACCCGCAACAGCCAAATGCTGCGCCGACTCTCACATTCGGTGGCCCAGCACAATATACGCAAGCGCTCTGGGGCAAAAGAGGCTGCTTGCCTGCACTGTATTTTGCAGTGGCCAACGTCAGCAACCAACATGCCGCTGCTTAGCACAAAGCCGCGATCCAGAATGCGGCAGTGTTTAGTTGTGACACGATGGTGAACAGCATATTCAGGCGCTGGCGTAAAGTCTTTTGCGCCGCAAGGCGATGCTAACTCGAATCGTCTATCAAGGCGAGAGGACGTGATTGATCGGGGCCGGACCGTGATGACCGAGCTGCAGACGCGCGAGGATTACATCCGGTTCGTTGAAGTGCTTTTGTGCGGACTGCCGGGGCCAGGACAGATTTCTTTGGCGTTTGCCGGGAAGTTCGATCTAAATTATTGTGCGTTGTGCACCATGTTGATCTCGAAGCGACGCGGGTGGCGTCTTACTTCACCTTCTAAAGGCGGCTGAAGAAGGCGATCGCGTTACGGACACGGTTCATACGCAACTGCAACTTCTTTCAGTTCGGGGAGAATCGCCAGACGGATGGTATTGCCTATTTCTGTCATCCGAGTGCGGCAGGGATCTGATGCCGCAGCTGCGGAATGCCAGCTGCTATGATGCCGGTGCGTGGAGGAATTGGCGCACGGCATGCTGAACTTGGCGTCGCCTTCTTTGGAACATCGCGTAATCGCTGCTCTCCGGGACGACAACGAGACTTTTATCCGACGTGGCGAGTCTTTCAAAGAACTCGGCGCGCGGCATCACACCTTTCATATAAGGCTGCTTTCCGCCTTCGCTGCCATAAAGGAGCAAGGCGGGGCAACTGATGGCCTTCGGGTTGATGGGTATGCTCCCACGGGCGTTCTCCACCCGGATGGCATTCGGCGCCTTCGCATCTCGCGTGGTGATCTGGTCGATCAGTGCCTCGAGCGCATCGGCCTCCATTAATGCCGGATCCAGGCGCGCGCGGTATTCTTCTCGCGTATTGAACCACCACTGCTGCGTGGGTGCCGGCAGGATGGGATCACCCCCGCCAATTGCCGGGCCGAGGAAGATGACTCGCGATACACGCTCTGGCGCGCTGGCCACGTAATGCCCGATTATTCGCGCGCCCCACGACCATCCGAGCAGGCTGGCCTGCGCCACGCCTTGCGTCTGCAGCCAATCCATCACCGCGCGCAGATCCTCAACTGCGCTGTCTGTGCCGGAGGCAAGCGGATCGGAAGGCGGATCGGACGCGCCGTAGCCACGCAGCGCGAATGTCACGGCGCCGCATGCAGGGCCAGTTTCAGGCGCGGCAAGCGCGTCCATCATGGAATACCCGTCACCGCCGTCGAAGCTGAAGTCGTAGCCGGTCTGCCCTGACAGATTGCTGCCCTGAACCAGCACCACGACCTTGTCAGGCCTGCATGCCATGCCTTTGGTTCGCACGGATAACCGCCCCGCCGGCCCGCGTATGAAAAAGTTTTCAGCTTCGGTCAACAACATAGCCTTTGCAAGTTTCTTGATCCATTAGGCATTTGCCGATGCGCCGGGCAACCATGCCGCCATGAATATGCAACCCGGAGCTCAAGAAAGCACCTAGAACGGTGTTTAGATTTACATCTTTGTGAAGCAGTCTGACCTTTTCTACGGCTACCAAGGCGGGGTCAACAAAGACCCGGTAAAATAGTCTGGAAATGCCGCCGACAGCCGGATCCACGCCGCAGCATTCAAATGCTGCTGCAATTGCGTCTTTCGCATCACGCCCTTGACCATTGTTCGCCCTGGCATTTCGCCAAATCCCATCCACGGCGGCAGGTTCGATAATTCAAAGCTATATAATCCCGAGCACGCGACGTCCGCCGCAGACGCGGCATCAACCTGAGCCCGATCGGCAAATAGGGAGAGCACCGTCGTGGTCTCGCTGAGTGCGCCTGATCCCGCCTGCGGCATCGTTCCGTCCGGCAGCGGAAATCCGCGCACCTTGCGCTCGCGCTGCGTCAGGCTAACGCGACCGGGCCCGGCCTTGCCGAAGGACACGTCAATCCCGCGCACCGTTGCATGCGCCTGCTCCAGTTCGACGCGCAGCCCATCCTCCGCCGCCGTCACCGTATAGTAGGACGGCCCTTCCTCGAAGGATCGCGGCGCCGCGCGCACTTCTCCGGTGATCGGGTTCAGCCATTCCTCCGCCACTTCGCCGCTCACCGGATCGCGGAAATATCCCACTTCGCGCCAATGGATCCGATAGCTTTCGGGCGACAGCGTCTCGGTCCGGTAGATCATGATCGTCTCGGCTTGCAGCGCCGCGATATCCGGATAGCCCTCCACCTGCGCGAAGGTGGTGCCCAGATACCACCAGCAAACATCCCGATCCTCGGCCGACGCCATGATACGCCGGTGAGTGTCGAGCAGGCTGATATCCGGCATTCAGAAATCCTAGTTACATGCGCACGGCAACGCCGTGTGATCGGGACAGGAAACAAACGGACGCGCGCCCCGGCAAAAGCAATTGCATGAACCTGGAGAAAACAAAGCCGCATCCGCCGGAATATGGCCGCCGGCAGCCACCGCACCGGCCAGGCCGTGCGGCCTCCGATGTTGCATATTTCTTGCACGCGCATTTCACAATGCTGTAGCGTGGTGTTCGCACGCGCATGGCTAGGCTGCCGCTACTCTGCCCAAGACGCGTCGAACGGGTCCCATCTGTCGAACGAGGGTACTTATGAAAGTCTCTATCAGTCGATCGGTCGGCCGGGCGTTCGAGGTCATGGAGGTCTTTAAAAAGACCCGCAGGCCCGCAACCGCCACCGAAATCCGCCAGGAAATGGGCTGTCCGCACTCCAGCGTGGTCGCGGTGCTGCACAACCTCGTCGATCTCGGCTATCTCAGTTACAATGATTCCACGCACTTGTATTTCCCCACCGGCAAGCTCTCCGCTTTGGGCACCTGGGTGCAGCCGGCGCTGAAAGGCTCCGGCCGCCTGCGCATCATCGCGGACGCCATTGCGCTGGAAACCGGCCACAGCACCGCCATCACCTGCCGCAGCAACCTTTTCCTCAACATCCTCTACGCCCGCCGCGGACTGCATCCGCAGGCTGAGCAGATTCCCACCTGCATCGGCGTCTCCCTGGTGCGGTCCATCCCCGGCATCGCCATCCTGGCGCAGATGTCGGACGAGGAAATCCGTGACGCCGTCGCCAAGATCGCCGTCTGGTCCGCCAAGGCCCGCGCCGAACAGGCGAGCGATCTGGCGGATGTCATGCGCGCCGTCCGCCAGGCGCGCGAACGCGGCGCCGCCGTGGCCTTCGATTGGTCCTTCGCCGGCACCGGCGCCATTGCCGTCAAACTCGAATCCCCCTTCGACAGCGGCCTGATGGCGGTCGCCACAAGCGGCCCCACCAAGCTGATCCGCCCCCGTGCGGAGGAAATCCAGCAGATCATCACCCACTACATCCGCCTGCACGAGGAAGGCGCCCCCCGTCCCTGGCCCCGCTGCGACCGGGACTCGCGCCACGCCACGCCTGCCATGCAACGCCGCGCCAGCGTGGCCGCTTCCCTGACCGGCTAGGCCGCCTTGCTGCGCTCTGCCGCGGCACATTCCTGCCTCTGGCTCATGCGCGCCATCTCCCAAACCGGCGCCACCGGCGCCGGCAGCCCGGTATCCGCCAGGCAGTTCGCCCGCAGCGTCTCGATCGACGGCCCACGGTCGAACACCGCCAGCGCCCCACGGCCCGCGCGTTGCTCCCGACGCAATGCCTCCGTGGCCGCCACGTCCAGCCCGTCTACGCCGCAAACCACCCCGTAATCCCGCGCGCCATCCGCCGTCACCAGCCCGCGCTGCACCTCCAGCAGCACCAGCGCCGGATCGCGCTCCAGCGGATCGCCCCAGCCGCCGCCGCCCCACGTCACGAAATGCAGCACATCGTCCGGCCCCACATCGATGTCGTCGCATTTGGACGGCAACATCCGCGTCTCCCCCGAAGCCGTCACAAGTTGCTTCCAGGACCGCTGCCCCGGCTTGCCGCCATTGACGCCCCACGGCGGCACGAACCAGCGGTCGTCATGGATGGCGATCTTGCCCGGCCGCGTGAAGCGATACGTCATGTGAATGCCGTTGCCGCCGCGGAACTTCCCCGCGCCGCCGCTATCGGCCACACTCTCATACCGCTCGATCACCATAGGGAAATAGCGTTCCAGGAACTCGTTCGGTACATTGGTGAAGCCGGGCCACAAGGAATGCCCGTCCGCGCCATCGCCGAACGGCCGCCCCGGAATGCCGCCAAACCCGATCTGGAACAGCTGGAACCACGTGCCCGCCGCGTCATAGCCGGAAAACATCAGGTGCGGACTGGAGGAAAATCCCGCCGCGCACAGGAACTCCGGCGTCTTCTGCCCCAGCAGCGCGCCCAGCACATCGAAGATCCGCCCCAGCGCATGCGTCCGGCAGGACAAAGCCGCCGGGAACCGCGGCTTCAGCAGACTCCCCTCCGGAATTCGCACATCCACAAGATCGTAGAACCCGTCATTGAACATGATCTGCGGGTCGAACACCATCACCATGTAGATGCCGAAGAACATCTTGAACATGTTCTCGTTCAGCAGGAAATTGATCGACGACGAGGATTGCGGATCCGTGCCGGCGAAATCCAGCACCACGCGCTCGCCCTCGCGCCACATCGTGCACTTGATCTTGAACGGCCCGGCGCCGCGGCCGTCGTCGCACACATAATCCTCGAAACTCACCGGCGCTTGCCCGATCACCGTGCCGATCAGATGCGCCATCGCCCGCCGGTTGCGCTCCAGCAGCTCCTCCATTGCCGCCACCACCATGTCGTCGCCGAACCGCTCGCACAATTCCACCACGCGCCTTGCGCCCACGCGGCACGCGGCAACGATGGCGTGCAGGTCCGCCTTGAACCATTCCGGCATGCGCGACTGGTGCGCCGCGATCTTGACGATATCTTCCTGCAGCGCCCCGCGGCGATACAGCTTCACCGGCGGCAGCCGCAGCCCTTCCTCGAAGATCGATCCCGCATTGGTCGGCAGGCTGCCAGGCACCCGCCCGCCCACATCCGTCATGTGGCCGAACATCGCGGACCACGCCACCAACCGCCCGCCGCGATAGATCGGCGCAATCGCAAGCACGTCGTTGTTGTGGCTGATCGCACCGCCCACCGAATACGGATCGTTCAGCAGGATAACGTCGCCTTCCTCGATCTCGCCATCGTAGTTGCGCAAGAAGCCGTCGATGAAGGAGCCGAACTGCCCCACCACCATGCGGCCGCGCCGCTCGGCGATCAGCGGAAAAGCGTCGCCCTGCTCACGAATGCCGGGGGAGAGCGCGGTGCGGAACAGCGTGGCGTCCATCTCCACGCGCGCGTTGCGCAGCGCGTTCTCGATGATGTCGAGCGTGACGGGGTCCACATGGGCGGGGGCGAAGTCGGTGGTGGTGGTTTGCAGGATGCGGGCGGGCATGTGATCCCCATTAGGAAGGAAGAAGTTCTTTTTTGAAAAAAAGAACCAAAAAACTGTTTTCAGTGCTTCGCGGACTTAATGGACAAAAGTTTTTTTG
>CAZZYR010000048.1:0-10324 GCA_964658235.1 uncultured Acetobacteraceae bacterium
CTCGGCCGGCAGATCCGCAAAATGGCGCTGCACCATGTCCACGACGCGATCGTGATCCAGCGCGCCGGCTGCGGCAACCACCACGTTTCCGGCAGCGTAATGACGGCGCATGTAGCCGGAAATGTCAGCGCGGGTCATGCCGCGGATGATCTCCTCCGTGCCCAAGGTGGGGCGGCCCATCGGCTGGGACGGATAGGCGGTTTCCTGGAAATGGTCGAAGATGATGTCGTCCGGCGTGTCGTTGGCCTGGCCGATCTCTTGCAGGATCACGCCGCGTTCGCGCTCCACTTCCTCGGGAGCGAAGGTGGAGTGGGTCAGGATGTCGCCGATGATGTCGGCGCCGAGTTCCAGATCCTCCTTGAGCATCTTGACGTAGTAGGCGGTCTGTTCGCGCGCGGTATAGGCGTTGATGTGGCCGCCGACATTCTCCACCGCTTCGGCGATCTCGGCGGCGGTGCGCCGCGCGGTGCCCTTGAAGGCCATGTGTTCCAGGAAATGGCTGACGCCGTTCTGCGCGGCGTCCTCGTTGCGGGTGCCGCTGGCGACGTAGGCGCCGAGGGAAATGGTCTCCACGCGGTCCATCTGCTCGGTGACGATTGTCAGTCCGCTGGGCAGCGTGGTGACGCGGATGGGTTCGGCGGTCATGGGTGGTTCCTTGCGACGAAGGCGCGGATGGCGGCCTGGATGGTGGCGAGATCGTTCGGGGCGGCGGAAAAATGTTCAGGCCGTTCATATAGGTTGGCAAGGTGCGGCGGCAGAGGGGGGCGCCCGCCGGTGGCCTGCGCCATGGCATCAGGGAACTTAGCGGGGTGGGCGGTGGCGGCGACGATGGTGGGCAAATGCGCGCAGGGATTGGCGCGCGCGGCGGCGATGCCGATGGCGGTGTGGGGGTCCGCCAGGTAGCCCGCCTCGGTGTTCAGGCGAGCGATTTCCGCCGTGGTCCCTTCGTCACTCAGCGTAAAACCGTGGAACAGTGTGCGGGCGCGGTGCCAGGCTTCCTCCGGCACGTCCATGCGGCCGGTGGCGCGGAAGCCGGCCATGGTGGACGCGGTCAGCGCCGGGTGGCGGTCGAGCAGCTCGAAGAGCAGGCGTTCGAAGTTCGAGCTGACGCCGATATCCATGCTGGGAGACAGGCTGGGTTTGACGTCCCGCACGGACATGTCGCGGTCCGCCAGGAAACGCGCCAGGATGTCATTGTGGTTGCTGGCGACGATGAGTTTGGCGACCGGCAGGCCCATGCGGCGGGCCGCCCAGGCGGCAAGCACGTTGCCGAAATTGCCGGTGGGGACTGCAAACGAGACTTCGCGCTCCGGCGCGCCCAGCGCCAGTGCGCTGGCGATGTAATACGGGATCTGGGCGGCGATGCGCGCCCAGTTGATGGAGTTGACTGCGGAGAGGTGCATGTCCGCACGAAAACTGGCATCCGCGAACATCGCTTTGATCAGGTCCTGGCAGTCGTCGAAATTGCCGGCCACTGCGATGTTGCAGACATTGGGCGCTTCCACCGTGGTCATCTGCCGTCGCTGGACTTCGCTGGTGCGGCCTTCGGGGTGGAGGATGACGATGTCTATGCCCGGGCGATCGCGGCAGGCTTCGATGGCGGCCGAGCCGGTGTCCCCTGAGGTGGCGCCGACGATTGTGATGCGCTGCCCGCGTTCCGTCAGCACGTGGCTGAACAGCCGGCCGAGCAACTGCATGGCCACGTCCTTGAACGCCAGCGTGGGCCCATGGAACAGCTCTAGCGACCAAAGATTGCTGTCGATCTGGACCAGCGGAATGGTGGCCGGGTGGCGGAAGGTGGCATAGGCGTCCCGGCAAAGCGTTTGCAGGGTGGCAAAGGGGAGCGCATCCCCGGTGAAGGGGGCGATGACGCGGGCGGCGAGTTCGGCGTAGGGCAGGCCGCGCAGGGCGCGCAGGTCCGCGGGCGAGAGATGGGGCCAGGTGGCGGGCATGTAGAGGCCGCCGTCGTCGGCCAGGCCGGCGAGGAGGACGCCGGCGAAGTCGAGCGTGGGGGCGCGGCCGCGGGTGGAGATGTAGTGCATCAAGGGAAGCAAGCAGTTCTTTTTTGAAAAAAAGAACCAAAAAACTTTTCCGAATGAGTCGCGCGTTGACGGACGGAGCCGCGACAGCCGATCAAAAGTTTTTTGCTTCTTTTTTTCAAAAAAGAAGTCCTCGCCTCAATCCTTCACAACCGCCTTCTGCGGCGTCCTTGAGATTGACTTGATCGCCGCCCGAGGCCGCCCGGAGGCAGCCCCGATCTCCCGATCCTGCGATTCGATGAACCATTTCGCAGGCTCGTCCCCATCCAGGCCGCCAAGCTCCGTGTAAGGCACACGCCGGTTGGAACTGAGCGTGCCGTCCGTGTAGGTCACGTCGAACGCGACGAAGCTGCTGAGTATCTTGCGCTTAGGCGGCATCGGGGGTGGGATCCTCGGGCGTTTCGGGCAATGGCGGCTCGCCGGCGGCGGCGCGGCGCTTGGCTTCGGCTTTCTCCAGGCGCTTGGCCTCGGCCTTGGCTTCCTTGGCGCGTTCGCGCTCGGCGCGCTGAAAATTGTAGTTTGGTTTGAACACCATGGCGGTCCTCGTGTGGGCAAAAGATGGGCGCGGGCAAGCCGGGTGGCGTGGTATGGCAGAGAGATGCGCGCGGGGCGAGTGGGAACGGCGCATGCGGGTTGCGCGACCGGCGTTGATGTGATGATATCACTGAACGATAGCGTATGAGGGTGTGGTGGGGCAATTGCTGGTTCGGGGGCTGAACGACAAGGTCATCGAGGCCTTGAAGCAGCGCGCGCAGATGGCCGGCCGGTCTGTGGAGGCTGAGCACCGGGCGATATTGGAGGCCGCTTTGCCGGTGGCGACGGAAACGTTTTTGGAAATGGCCGCCCGCGTGCGCGGGAACGGGCCGGTGAGCGGGACGCCGGCGCACGAACTGATCCGGGCCGACCGGGACAGGAACTGGAAAATGGAAGGCTGGGACGCCGAGGATTGACCGCCTACGTGGTGGATGCCTCGGTGGCGGTTCAGTGGGTGGTGCCGGAGGCGCACAGCCGCCAGGCGCTCGCTCTGCTGGACGGGTCCAAACTTCATGCGCCGGCGCATTGGCTGGCGGAAGCCACCAACGCGGTCTGGAACAAGGCGCGGCGCGGGGAATTCGATCTGGAACGCGCGGCCGGGCGGGTGGAGGTTCTCGGCGTGGCGCCGGTCAACACCGTGGCATTGTCGGGTTTGGTAAAGCAGGCTTTCAGACTTTCGATGGCGTGCGGAAGCAGCATGTATGACAGCTTCTACGTGGCTGTTGCGGTTGATATCGGGCTGACTCTGGTGACTGCCGATGTGAAGCTTCTCCGAAAGCTGCGGGATGGTGGCGTTGGCGAGGCGCGGGCAGTCTGGATCGGGGCGCTCGCCTGAGCAGTGGCTCAAGGCGCCGCGATGAATTCGACGCAAGCCTGCCGAACTGAACGTAACCGGCGCCAGCGCCTAATACCGCTGCTATCGATTTGAAAGATTGGCATCCTCTAATTTGCCAGAGTGGCGGGCTGGGTGGGCTAGGCGGAGAAATTCATCTACCTCCGCCTCCGTCGTCGCAAAACTCGTCACCAGCCGGACCACCGGCAGTCTCTCCCCCGGCACATCGATCCAACGATAAAAGACTGCGCCGGCGCCTTGCAGCACACAGATCAACTCTTCCGGCATAGCCACGAACAGTTCATTGGCCTGCACGTCCTGGATCAGACGCACACCGGGCACATTTGCCAACCCCGCGGCCAGCCGCGCCGCCATCGCGTTGGCATGCCGCGCGTGGCGTAGCCATAGGTCATCCGCAACGTAAGCTTCAAGTTGTGCGCTGAGGAAACGCAATTTAGACCAGAGCTGGCCCGCGCGCTTGCGCCGGCGATCAAAACCGGCAGCAACTGCGGGATCGAAGAAGATCACGGCCTCGGCGGCGAGCGCGCCGTTCTTGGTGGCGCCGAACGACAGCACGTCCACACCGGCCTTCCAGGTCAGCTCGGCAGGCGTGCAGCCCACATACCCGAGCGCGTTGGCGAAGCGCGCGCCGTCCATGTGCAGACGCAGGCCGCGCTCGCGGCACGTGGCGGCCAGCGCGCCGATCTGCTCCGCGGAATAGACCGTGCCCCACTCAGTCGCCTGGGTGATGCTGACGGCTTCCGGCATGACGTGATGGACGCCGCCGTCGGTCGCCCGGTCCATTGCTGCTTCAACCTGCACGGGCGTGATGCGGCCGGTGGCGGAGGGCAGGGTGACCAGCTTGGCGCCGCCCATGTAGAATTCCGGCGCGCCGCATTCATCCGTGGCGATGTGCGCTTCGTCGTAGCACAGCACCGCCCCATAGGGGCGGACTAGCGTGGCCAACGCCAGGGCGTTGGCGGCCGTGCCGGTTCCAACGGGAAACATAACGAGATCCGTCTCGAAGATGTCCTTCATGCGGGCGGAAACGCGTGCCGTGATCGGGTCCGCCCCATAGGACGGAACGTGGCCGGTATTCGCGGCGACGAGGGCGGCGAGGATTTCCGGGCAAACGGGCGCGGTGTTGTCGCTGGCGAAATTCATCTGCGATGGGTGTCCAATTATGGGATGGATGTGAGTCCGAGCACATCGGCCATCGAGTAGAGGCCCGGCGCGCGGCCCTCGGTCCAAAACGCCGCGCGGACGGCGCCGCGGGCGAAGACGCGCCTGTCCAGGGCTTTATGGGTGATGGCGATGTGTTCGCTCTCCCCCGCGAACAGAAGCGTGTGCTCGCCAACCACTTGGCCGCCGCGCAGGGCGGCAAAGCCGATGGCGCCGGGTGGCCGCGCACCGGTTTGGCCGTCACGCGCTCGGACTTCGTGTGTATCAAGGCGCACGCCGCGGCCTTGCGCAACTGCACGGCCGAGCGCCAGGGCGGTGCCGGACGGCGCATCCAGCTTCTGGCGGTGATGCATTTCGAGGATCTCGGCGTCGTACTCGTCTTGTGGCAGCGCGCGGGCTAGGCGTTCGGCCAAAGCGAGCACGAGGGTGACTCCAGGTGAGAAATTGGCTGCCCATACGACCGGGACATGCGTGGCAGCGCGCCGCAGGGAGGCTTCGGCATCCACGGACAAGCCGGTGGTTCCCACCACCCAGGCGGTGCCGGCAGCCTGCATTGCACCAGCATGGGCTTCCGCGGCGTCGGCGTTGCTGAAATCGATGACCACGTCGCAGGCCGCCGTAAGCGCAGCCGCAGAGGGAAAGAGCGGGGTTTCGATTGAGGCCTGACGCCGCGCAGTGCCGCCGGCAAGGCTGGCCCCGCTGGCAATCACCTCCTCCGCCACCAGTCGGCCCATCCGGCCCGCGATTCCCGCCACACCAATCCGCATCGCGTCTGCATAGGGCACGGCAAACCGATCCGGTAGCGCGGACTCGCGTCCGACTGCCATAGAAAATTAACATAACGGTAAACTTCTACGGGTCGCGCCGTTCGCGGTCTGGCGTATTGAGGCGCATCAGTTTGCAAGCAAGGATGCGACCCATGCGCCAGCTTCTCTGCAGTGTCAGTCTTCTGGCCCTGATTGGCACCGCCGCGATGGCGGCGGCGCCTGCGGGCACCGTGATCTCGACTGGCCAGCGCATCACGCCGACGGCGGCCAATGGGTCCGTGTTCGCGCCGCTGAACCCGCATATCCCGTCCGAGCCGGCCTACACGGTAGGACAGGCGGAGACCACGGCGGTGAGCCCGGACGGGCGCACGATGCTGGTGCTGACGAGCGGTTTCAACCTTAACGCAACACCGTCCGGGGCGGTGGACCCGTTGACCTCCACGGAATTCGTCTTCGTGTTCGACATTTCGGGGGTGTCGCCGGTGCAGTTGCAGGCGCTGCCGGTGCCAAACACCTTCAGCGGCGTTGCATGGGCGCCGAACGGGCAGAGCTTCTATGTGGGTGGCGGCAAGGACGATGTGGTCCATGTATTCGCCAAGGGTGCAGGCGGCTTCGCGGAAACCGGCAAGCCGATCGCCCTGAACGACACGGCATTCGGCGTGCCGCAGCCGGCGGGGCTGGGCCTGTTCTCCATCCCGGGCCTGGGGGCGGCCGTCAGCCCGCTGAACGGCGGCATGGCGGTGACGGCCGATGGCAGCACGTTGATCGTGGCGGAGTTGGAAAACGATCAGCTCAATTATGTGAACCTGGCAACCGGCGCGGTGACCAAGCAACAATTGCGGCCCGGCAAGCTTGACCCCAAGCAATCTGGCGTTCCGGGCGGCGAGTTTCCATACTGGGTCGCAGTGACAGCGAACAACACGATCTACGTGTCAAGCGAACGGGATCGCGAGATCGACGTGGTCAACATGGCGGCCGGGACGGTGACAGCACGCATCAAGGTGGCGGGCAATCCGAACCGGATGGTGTTGAACAAGGCGCAGACGAAGTTGTTCGTGACGGCCGACAACTCGGACATGCTGTATGTGATCGACACGGCGAGCAACACGATCACCGGGCAAGTGCGCACAACTGCGCCGCTGGGCTACGTGACGGAAGGGCCGACGAACGGCGCGAGCCCCAACAGCGTATCACTCTCGCCTGACGAAAAGACGGCGTATGTGACCAATGCCGGCCTGAACGCGGTGGCGGTGATCGATGTGTCCGTGGCCACCCCTGTGGTTACGGGGTTAATCCCGACGGGGTGGGAGCCGACATCGGTGTCCACGAACGCGGACGGAACTCAACTCTATATCGTCAATGCGCAAAGCCCGACGGGACCGAATCCGCTTTATCCCAAAGCCGCCGCGAATCAATACGACTGGCAGCTCAGCAAGGCCGGATTTCTGACGTTGCCGACTCCGTCGGCCGCTGACCTGATCGGGCTGACCTCGGTCGTAGCGGGCAACAATCATTTCAACCGGCCGTTTACCGCGGCGGATGCCGAGACGATGAGTTACCTGCGCAGCCACATCAAGCACGTGATCTACATCGTCAAGGAAAACCGGACCTACGATCAGATCCTCGGCGACCTTGGACGTGGCAATGGCGACCGCAAGCTGACCATGTACGGCGCGGCGCTGACGCCGAACTTCCATGCGCTAGCCACGCAGTTCGTGGATCTGGACAACTACTACGACCCATCCCTGTGCAGCATGGATGGCTGGCAGTTCAGCACCGCGGGCCGCGTCCAGGACCTGAACAAGAAGGTCAATGCGGTCAACTACGGCAAAGGCGGCGGCAGCTACGATTCCGAGGGCCTGTCACGCGACATCAACGTGGGAGTCGGCACCCCGGCGCAGCGGGTGGCCGAAGCGCCGATCTACGGCGTGGAGGCGGCCAAGGACCCCGACCTGCTGCCTGGCACCGCTAATGAAGTCGCACCAGACGGACCGTCCGGCCAGCAAGGTTCCGGCTTCATCTGGAGTGCCGCGCTCCGCGCCAAGCTGACCGTCCGCAATTACGGCTTCCTCCTGGACCTGGTGCCCTATTCGGTGCCGCCGTCCCTGGGTCAGGTGCCGGTGCTGCGGGATCCGTTTGCAACAAAGACGGTGGTGGCGTTCCCAGCAACCAGCACGCTGGTAGGCCGGACCGATCTCTATTTCCGTGGCTTTGACAACAACCTCCCCGATTTCTACCGGTATCGGGAGTGGGCGCGGGAATTTGACGGGTTCGTGCGTTCCGGCCGCCTGCCAAGTTTCGAGACCGTGCGCTTCATGCATGACCACACAGGCAGTTTCTCCACCGCAATCGACGGGGTGAACACGCCGGAGCTGCAGCAAGCGGACAACGATTACGCTGTCGGGCTGCTGATCGACAAGGTCGCGCACAGTCCGTACGCGAACAACACCTTGGTCTTCGTGACAGAGGACGACAGCCAGGACGGGCCCGACCACGTCGATACTCATCGAAGCACGGCCTATGTCGTGGGCCCCTACGTGAAACAGGGCGCGGTGGTGAACACGCGCTACTCGACCGTCAGCATGTTGCGCACGATGGGCGAGATATTGGGATTGGAGGAGCTTGATCTGCAGGTGGCCAGTGTCGCGCCGATGACGGATCTCTTCGACCTGGCCAAGTCCACCTGGAGCTACTCGGCGGTGCCCGCACTCTCGCTTCTGACGAACACCCAGCTGCCGATCCTGAACAAAGATCAGTGGCTGAAGCATGCCAGCCTGGGCGGTGCGCCGGCGCTGTTGCATGACGCAGTCTGGTGGGCGGCGAAGACGAAGCAATTTCGTTTCGACCGCGAGGATATGAATGACGAAAACGCGTATAACCGCGTGCTTTGGGAAGGGACGATGGGCGATCGGCCCTATCCGGCACGCTGAGCGGCGCAAAGGCCCTCTTTACATGTGCGCCTCGCCGTGACGGCTTGGCGCACATGTCGCCGGAAGTATTACAATGGAATTCATAAAAAGATGGCGGCGCAGTCGGGGGGGACTGCGCCGCCTGTGACACTAGCCGCCAGCGCGGGGGGGGATGCGCCTCGGCACCGTGTCGACTTACATATCGGTGCCCGCAGCGGTATCGCAACTGTCAAACCAAAAGTTCACGAAGCTGTGTCACCCGGCACTTTGACGGATATCTAGTCGCGGCCCGCGAGGAATTCCTTCATTTTGGCAAAGAAGCCCTCGTGTTCCGGGCTGCCTTTCGCGTGGCCGCGTGCCTCGCCTTCGAACTCCTCCAGAAGCTCCCGCTGGCGGCGGGTGAGGTGCTGGGGCGTCTCAACTTTGGCCTGGATGACCATGTCGCCGCGCGCGGCGCTTCGCAGGACAGAAAAGCCACGGCCGCGAAGCCGGAACTGAGCGCCCGCCTGCGTGCCAGCAGGAATGCGGACTTTCTGCGTGGTGCCATCGATGGCCGGAACCTCGATCTCGTCACCCAGCGCCGCCTGGCTCATGCGGAGGGGAACTTCGCAGAAGACATGCGCGCCCTCCCGATGGAACAGCGCGTGCGGAACGATCGCGATATGAACGTAGAGGTCGCCGTTGGCTGCACCCTGGCCGCCGGCCTCGCCCTCGCCCTGCAAACGGATGCGGGTGCCGTCCTCCACGCCGGGCGGGATGCTTACCTGGAGCGAACGTTCGCGCTGCACGGTGCCGGCACCTTGGCAGACCCGGCATGGATTGCGGATGACGCGGCCGGCGCCGCCGCAGGTGGGACAAGTGCGTTCGATCAGAAAGAAGCCCTGCTGGGCACGTACCTTGCCTGCGCCATTGCAGGTGCCGCAGGTGTCCGCGGCCGCCTTGCCGTCCGCGGCTCCGGTCCCGCGGCAGGCTTCGCAGGCAACGCGGGTTGGAACGCGCACCGGCATCTTGGTACCGGCAAACGCCTGGGCAAGGTCGATCTCAACCTGTACCTGAATGTCGGCGCCGGTGCGCGTGCGGCTGCGGCCGCCAGCGCGGCCGGCAAAATCGCCGAACATCTGATCGAAGATGTCGCCCAGGCCGCCGCTGCCGGAGAAGTCAAAGCCGCCGCCGCCGGCCCCGCCCTGTTCAAAGGCGGCATGGCCAAAACGATCATAGGCGGCGCGTTTCTGATCGTCCTTGAGAACGTCGTAAGCTTCCGAGACGATCTTGAACTGCGCTTCGGCACCCTTGTCATTGGGGTTACGGTCCGGGTGATATTTCATCGCCAGCTTGCGGTAGGCCTTCTTAAGGTCGTCCGCGCTGCAGTCCTTGGCGACTTCGAGGGTGGCGTAGTAGTCAGGCTTTGCCATGAGACATCCCTAAGGCCAGGGGTTCCACCCCTGGACCCCGCTAAGGGCGAGCCCTTAGAACCCTTACGATGCGACAGCTTATTGCCGGTAATTGGAAGATGAATGGGTTGACGCAGGAGGCGGCGAGCCTGGCGGCGGCGCTGCGGGCGGGGGCGGAGGGGCTCGCGTGCGATCTGCTGGTGTGTCCGCCGTTCACGCAGATTGCGATGGTGGGCGATATTTTGGGGGAGACCGCAGTGGCGGTGGGCGGGCAGGATTGCGCGGCCGAGACGGCGGGGGCGCATACGGGGGATATCTCGGCGGAGATGCTGGCGGATGCGGGGTGTTCGGCGGTGATTCTGGGGCATTCGGAGCGGCGCCAGGACCGAGGTGAGACCGATGCGACGGTGCGCGCCAAGGCGCTGGCGGCGGCGCGCGCGGGGCTGCTGGCGATCGTGTGCGTGGGGGAGACGGAGGCCGAGCGCGATGCGGGGCGGGAGATAGAGGTGGTGGGGCGGCAGATTGCGCAGAGCCTGCCGGACGGGTTTGCGGGCGTGATTGCGTATGAGCCGATCTGGGCGATCGGGACGGGAAGGACGCCGACGGAGGCGGATGTGGGGGCGGTGCATGCCCATATCCGGTCGGCACTGGTGGCGCGGCTGGGGGTGGC
>CAZZYR010000049.1:0-10281 GCA_964658235.1 uncultured Acetobacteraceae bacterium
CAATCACGGGCGCAACGAGGTGCGCGCGTTCCTCATTGGCAGTGCGCTCCACTGGTTGGAACGCTTCCACGTGGACGGCTTGCGTGTGGATGCCGTGGCATCGATGCTCTATCGCGATTACAGCCGTCCCGCAGGGGAATGGGTGCCGAATATCTATGGCGGGCGAGAGAATCTTGAGGCTATCGGGTTCTTCCACGAATTATCGCGCGCGCTGCTGGACCGCGTGCCGGGCGCTGTGCTGATGGCGGAAGAAAGCACCGCCTTTCCAAAGGTCTCGCGTCCGGTGACGGATGGGGGGCTGGGGTTCGACTACAAGTGGAACATGGGCTGGATGCATGACACGCTGCATTACATGGAAGAGCAGCCGATCAACCGTCGCTGGCATCATGGTGAGATGACCTTCGGGCTGGTGTATGCATTCTCTGAGAATTTCGTACTGCCGTTGTCGCATGACGAGGTGGTGTATGGAAAAGGGTCGCTGATCGGCAAGATGCCGGGCGATGACTGGCAGCGTTTTGCCAATCTGCGCGCCTATTTCGGTTTCATGTGGACACACCCGGGCAAGAAACTGGTGTTCATGGGCGGCGAATTCGCGCAAGTCCGTGAGTGGAACCATGATGCCGGGCTGGACTGGTTTCTGCTGGACAACCCGCTGCATCGCGGGGTGCAGACGCTTCTGGCGGATCTCAACGCGGCCTATCGCGGGACAAGCGCGCTGCATGCGCGCGATGCAGACCCATCCGGCTTCCGCTGGGTGGTGATGGACGATTCCGAGCAATCGGTTTTCGCCTATCTTCGAACGGGCGAAGATGGCGACGCACCGGCGCTTGTCGTGTGCAACTTCACGCCGGTGCCGCGGCATGCGTATCGGATTGGCGTGCCGCAGGCCGGCGCGTGGCAGGAGATCCTCAACACGGACGCCGCAATCTATGGTGGATCGAATCTCGGCAATGGCGGCACGGTGCAAAGCGCTGATGTTGAAAGCCATGGCATGCCCGCCTCGCTCTCACTAACGCTGCCGCCACTATCCACCCTTATCCTGAAGGCCGCATGATGGACGTCCACGCGGGGGGCCGTGCCACCACGTTTGGTCCCGCAATTCTGCGGGATGGCCGAGTCAATTTCCGGCTTTGGGCGCCGTCCGCTGCGTCCATGTTGCTGCGTATTGGGCGCGCGACACCCTGCGCGATGCGCAAGGAGGCTGGCGGCTGGTTTGTGCTCGACGCAACCGCCGCACCCGGCACGCCCTATCAGTTCGTGCTAGCGGACGGCACACACGTTCCGGACCCGGCGTCTCGCGCGCAAGAGGATGACGTGCATGGCGCCAGCCTCGTCGTTGATCCGAGCGCCTATGCATGGCGCAGCACGGCCTGGCGCAATCGCCCGTGGCACGAGGCTGTAATCTACGAGTTGCATCCCGGCGCGCTTGGCGGCTTTCGCGGCGTAATCGGCCATCTGGAACGCCTTGCCGCTCTCGGCATCACTGCCATTGAACTCATGCCGATCGCCGATTTTCCGGGGCGGCATAATTGGGGCTATGATGGGGTGCTACCTTATGCGCCGGACGCGGCCTATGGTACGCCGGAGGACCTCAAAGCGCTGGTGGACGCCGCGCATGCGGCCGGGCTGATGATCTTCCTCGATGTGGTCTATAATCATTTCGGGCCGGACGGTGCGTATCTGCATGCTTACGCGCCCGAATTTTTTGATGACGGGGTTCACACACCCTGGGGCGCGGCAGTTGATTTTAAGCGTCCCGAAGTTGCTGCGTATTTCACGGAAAATGCGTTGATGTGGCTGAACGAATACCGGTTCGATGGACTGCGCTTCGATGCGGTTCACGCCATCTCGCCGGAAATTTTTCTCCCAGAATTGGCAGCATCCATCCGCGCCGGGGCAGACCGCGCGGTTCACCTCATACTGGAACATGAAGGCAACAAATCCTCATTGCTTCAAGGCCCTGCCGCGCGGTTGTTCGATGCGCAGTGGGCGGATGACTGGCACCATTGCCTGCATGTTCTGCTAACCGGGGAAAATGAGGGCTATTACGAGAGTTTCGCCAATCCGGCCGCGCAGCTGGCGCGCGCTATGGCGGAGGGCTTCGTATTTCAGGGCGAGATATCGCCGCACCACAACGCGCCGCGCGGTGAACCGTCCGCGGATTTGCCGCCTACCGCCTTCGTGATTTGCCTGCAGAACCATGATCAGATCGGCAACCGGGCGATGGGCGAACGCTTGACGGCTCTTGCCCATCCTGATGCGCTTGCCGCCGCCACTGCCTTGCTGCTGCTGTCGCCCAGCATCCCCATGCTTTTCATGGGCGAGGAATGGGGATCACGGTCGCCGTTTCTGTTCTTCACCGATCACAACGACGAGCTTGCAAACTTGGTGCGCGAAGGCAGGCGTCGCGAATTCGCGCATTTCGCTGCGTTCCAGGACGAGGCGACACGCGCGCAAATCCCCGATCCAAATGCGCCTTCCACGTTCGCCGCGTCCGTGCCTGATCTGTCGGAAGCGGAGCAGGAGCGGCAATCCGCCACGCTCGAACTGCACCGGCGCCTGCTGGCGCTGCGGCATGATCATGTTGTGCCGGGCATTCCAGGCTGCCGCAGCTTGGGTGCCGCGCCGCTCAGCCCCTCGGCCGTGTTGGGAAGCTGGCGTTTAGGCAACGGCGCGACGCTGAGCATTGCCGCGAACTTTGGCGGCGATCCAGTGGCATTACCGCCGCAAGCGGGTCAAGCGATCTTCGCCTCCGCGCCCTTGGGCGAAGCGGGCGCCATGCCGCCGCGCTGCACTCTGGCGTTCCTGGCGCCCGCTTCATGACGGAAGGTGGTCTGCAGGAGCTTGCCCAGGCGGCGGGCGTGGCCACGGCTTGGAAGGATGTGTTTGGCGTCACCCATGACGTGTCCTCGGCGACGGTGCGCGCGGTTCTGGATGCATTGGGCTATCCAACGGCCTCGCCGGGAGATCTCGCGGACAGTCTGCATCGTGCCACCGCACCGCCCGTGGTCCTGCCGCCGCTTGTCACCGCGGATACCGGCTATCCGGTTCATCTGCCGGTTGCACCAGCGCCGTATAATTTGTGTCTTGAGGACGGCCGGGGTTTCGAAGGCTTGGCGTCCCCAGGGCTGCATGGCTGCACGATCCCGCCCATTCTGGAACCGGGCTATCACCACCTCATCATCGGCGAGGCCGAGACGCTGGTTGCGGTGGCGCCGCCGAAGGGTTTCACCGCGCCGGAGGCGATGGGCGGGCCCCGCGGCTGGGGCTTGGCCATTCAGATTTACGCGCTGCGCGGGAAGGCTGACGCCGGCATTGGCGATTTTGCAGCCCTAGCAAAGCTGGCCGGCGTTGCCGCCCGCCATGGCGCGCAGGCCGTGGCCATTTCGCCGGTGCACGCGCAGTTCAGCGCGGATCCGGACCGGTTCAGCCCGTACGCGCCCAGCAGCCGGACCGCGCTGAACGTGCTGCATGCCAGCATCGATGTTGCAAATCCGCTGCTGGCGTCGTTGGATCTGATTGATTGGCCCAGCGCCTCGCGGTTCCGGCTTAGCGAACAGCGCCGCATGTTCGCGGCCGCGGCGCGTGATCCGGCCCAGGCCAGTGCGCTTGAGGGATTTCGCGCGCAGCAGGGCGAGCGGCTGCAATCCCATGCCGTGTTCGAGGCGCTGCACGGCCATTTCTTTGGCCGCAGCCGCGAGCTTTGGCACTGGCGGAGCTGGCCTGCCGCGTTCCAGAACCCGGTCAGCGCCGCGGTTGCGGAGTTTGTGGAGGCCAATGCGCAGGAGGTGACCTTCCATGCCTGGCTCCAGTTCCGTGCGGAACGCGGCCTGGCGGACGCCCAGGCTGCATGCAGGGATGCCGGCATGGGCATTGGCCTGATCAGCGATCTTGCCGTGGGCACCGATTCCGGCGGCAGCCAATGCTGGAGCCGCCAGGAGGAGACGCTGCTGGGCCTCACTGTCGGTGCACCGCCTGATCTGCTTCAGCGGGATGGGCAGAACTGGGGGCTAACGGGGTTTTCCCCAACCGGTATGCGCGCCACGGGCTTCCGCACCTATCGGGAGATGCTGCAGACCGCGCTGGCCCATGCTGGAGGCATGCGGATTGACCATGCCATGGGTCTGAACCGGCTTTGGGTAATACCGGAAGGCGCCTCGGGCGCGGAGGGCGCCTATCTGGCGTTTCCGGAGACGGACCTGCTGCGCCTGATCCGCCTGGAATCGCATCGTCACCGGGCCGTCGTGCTGGCGGAGGATCTGGGCACCGTGCCGGACGGCTTTCAGGACCGTCTGCGGGAGTCTGGGATCGAAGGCATGCGCGTGCTGTGGTTCGAGCGTGACCAGGCGCAGAATTTCGTCTCTCCTGCGCATTGGACCCCATGTGCGGCGGCCATGACGAGCACGCATGATCTGCCGACCTTGGCCGGCTGGTGGGCCGGCCGGGACCTGGAGTGGCGGGAGCGGTTGGGCCATTTGCCTGACCCTGCATCAGCCCGCGCGGAACGGGCATCTGACCGCACGCGCATCTGGGACGCTTTTCGCCATTCCGGTGCCACCGCTGCGGACCAGCCCGCGGAAGACGCGGGCGCGGCGTTCGCGGACGCGGCGTGCGTCCATGTTGGGCGCAGCGCTTGCGAGCTGGTGGTGCTGCCGATCGAGGACGCGCTGGCGTTGGTTGAGCAGCCAAATTTGCCTGGCACCGTCCACGAGCACCCGAACTGGCGGCGGCGCTTGCCGGATGATGCAGGGGTGTTGCTGGAAGAGGCTGGAACCCCCGGGAGGTTGAAGGGTTTGAGCGAGGCAAGAAGTTCTTTTTGAAAAAAGAACCAAAAACTTTTGCCGGTTTGCGCGCGCGCTGACGGCGGCACGCGCGGCTTCATGGGGAAAGTCTTTTGCTCCCTTTTTCAAAGAAGAAGGCCTTCCTTCCTCAGGAGCCCCGAGTGCCCCCCAAACCCCTGACCGCCACCGCTCGCCTCCAATTCCACAAGGACTTCACCCTCAAAGACGGCGCCGCCCTCGTTCCCTATCTTGCCAAGCTCGGCATCAGCCACCTCTACGCATCCCCCATCTTTCGCGCCCGCGCCGGGTCCACCCACGGCTACGACATCGTCGATCACACACAGATCAATCCGGAGCTTGGTGGCATGGATGCGCTGGTGGAGATGGTCGGCGTGCTGCGCGCGCACGGCATGGGCCTGATCCTGGACATCGTGCCGAACCACATGGGCGTGGGCGGCAACGACAACGAATGGTGGATGGACGTGCTGGAATGGGGCCGCGCCAGCCCATTCGCGGAGTTCTTTGATATTGACTGGGATCCGCCTGACTCCACGTTGCGTGGGCGAGTGCTGGCGCCGTTCCTGGGCGACGCGTATGGCACTGTGCTCGCCGCCGGCGACCTTAAGCTGAAATTCGATGCCACGGATGGCCGCCTGTTCGTCGATTATTTCGATAACCGGTTTCCGATAAATCCGCGCGACTACCCGGCGATCTTGCTCACCGAAGGCGGCCCGCTTGAGTCCGTTGCGCGCCTGTTCGCGGATTTGCCGACGGAGCGTGACGCCATGCGGCGGGCCGCGGAAGATGCCCGCGCGGAATTGAGGCGTCCCGAATACGCCCAGCCTATTGCGGAGGCGCTGGCGGCCTACAATGCCACCACGCCGGCCGGCGCGGACCAGCTGCATAAACTGCTGGACCGGCAAAACTTCCGTCTTGCCTGGTGGCGCGCGGCGTCGGACGAGATCAATTGGCGGCGGTTTTTCGATGTGAACGGCTTGGCTGGGCTGCGAATCGAAAATCCGGAGGTTTACGAAGCAACACATGCCGCGATTTTCAGCCTGTATGCGCAGGGCTTAATCGATGGTTTGCGGATTGATCATGTGGACGGCCTGGCGGAGCCGCGCGCTTACTGCCGCAAATTAAGGCGCCGCCTTACATCGCTTGCGAGCCAGCGGCCGGCTACGGCGCCCACGGAAGCGCCGGTGATCTGGGTGGAAAAGATCCTAGCCACGCATGAGCGGCTCGCCACCGGGTGGTCGATCGATGGCACCAGCGGCTACGATTTCATGAACGACGTCTCCGCCGTTCTGCATGATGGCGAGGGCGAAGCGGATATAACCCGGATCTGGAGCCAGGCGACCGGCCGCACTGGCGTGTTCGAAGAAGAGGTTATACCCGCGCGTCGCCAGATTTTGGGCGAGAGCCTATCCAGCGAGCTTTATGCCACCGCCGTGGCGCTGCACCGCATTGCCCGGCGGGATCTGGTGACACGGGATTATACGCTGACCGCGATCGGCCGCACGCTGACGGAATTGCTCGCGCATTTCCGCGTCTATCGCATCTATGCCGGGCCGGCTGGCATGAGCGAGGCGGACAACCAGGCGATGGACTGGGCGCTGGCCGGCGCGCGGCGGACGGTGCGCGCCACGGACCGCCAATTGTTGCAACTGGTCGTGGGCTGGCTGTCCGGTTCGGATTTGCGCAGCGTGCCGGCGGGAAGCCGGCGGCAGGAAAGGCTGCGCGCGATGGTGCGCTTCCAGCAGCTGTCTTCGCCCACGGCCGCCAAATCCGTGGAGGATACCGCTTTCTACCGGTACGGCCGGTTGATCAGTCGGAATGAAGTGGGCTCCGAACCGGCGCAATTCGCCATCACGCCGGCGGCCTGGCACGCAGCCGCCCGCCAGCGCCAGGCCCGCTGGCCACGCGCGCTATTGGCAACCGCCACGCACGACCACAAGCGCGGCGAGGACGCGCGCGCCCGTCTGGCTGTGCTGAGTGAAATCCCGTCCGAGTGGGAGGCCGTTCTGTCCCGTTGGATGCGGCTGAATGCGCCGCTAAAGCGCGATCTGGGTGGCCCGGCTCCGGATGCGGCCGATGAAGTGATGCTATACCAGACCATCCTGGGCGCGTGGCCGCTGGACCTGTCTGTGGACGATCGCGACGGGCTGGCCACCTTGCGGGACAGGGTGGGAGCCTGGCAGCAGAAGGCGCTTCGCGAGGCCAAGCGTCATTCCGGATGGGCGGTGCCGGACGAGGCCTATGAACAGGCTGCGACCGATTTCCTCGCCGGCGTCATGGATCCGGACCGGCCGGCGCGCGTGGTGGCGGAGATCCATGAGTTCGTGCAGCGGCTGGCGATCCACGGCGCGCTAAACGGGCTGGCCCAGACGCTGCTGCGGGTGACCAGCCCAGGTATTCCGGATCTCTACCAAGGCACCGATTTCTGGGATTTCTCGCTGGTTGACCCGGACAACCGCCGCCCTGTGGACTATACCGCGCGCCTCTCTTCTTTGGAGGCTGGCACCGCCGCGGCTGGATCGCTCTTCGACTGGCGCGATGGCCGGGTGAAACAGGCGGTGTTGCACCGGGCGCTTGCGCTACGGGCACGCTTGCCGAACCTGTTTGCCAGTGGTGTCTACGTGCCCGTGCGGGTGGAAGGGCCTGCAGCTGAACACATTGTGGCGTTCGAGCGGCAACTTGGTGACCAAACTGTGATCACTGTCGTCTCCCGCCTGTCTGCTAGGTTGAACATGGAGAACGGGCCAATCATTCCGGCATCGTTCTGGGAGGGAACACAGCTGGTTTTGTCTCGTTCTTTGCACGGACGCCGCATGGTTGATGTGTTCTCGGATGACGCTGGAGCTCATGTGGTGCCGGATGACGGCCGGATCGGAGTGGCGAGCGTTCTCGCCCGCCTCCCGGTGGCCCTGTTGGAGGTTATATGAACCGCATTGTCATCGTGTCGAACCGCGTGCAGGTGCCGACGGATGCGGCACCGAAGGCGGGCGGGCTGGCGGTGGCGCTGGATGGCCTTCTGGCAGAACGCGGCGGCTTGTGGTTTGGCTGGTCCGGCGAGGTGAGCGACGTTGTCGGCCGCCACGTCAGCACACGCACCGTTGGGCGCTTGCAGTTTGCCACCATCGACCTGACACGCGAGGAACATGACCGCTACTACAACGAGTTCTCCAATGCCACGCTTTGGCCGATGCTCCACTCCATGCCGGAGCATATGTCGTTTGATCGCCGCAGTGCGCAGATCTACCGGCGTACTAACGCGCGCATGACGGATGCGCTGGTGCCTCTGCTGCGCGCCAACGACCTGATCTGGATCCACGACTATCATTTGATGGCAATGCCGGCGCTGCTGCGGGCACGCAGCATTCAGGCGCCGATTGGCTTCTTCCTGCACGTGCCCTTCCCAGCCCCGGACATTCTGGCCAGCGTGCCGGAAGCAGCTAACCTGGTCCGTGACCTGTTGGCTGCGGACTTGCTCGGCTTCCAGACGCCTAACGATCTAGAGAATTTCGCTAACGCCGCCATGACCTTGGCAGGTGCCGTCCGGCAATCCTCCGGCGGGCTGCAGGTGGATGGCCGCCATGTTCGTCTGGGCGTATTTCCGGTAGAAATCGACGCCCATGAATTCGCCGACCAGGCAAAAGCCGCCGCTTTGTCTGAGGACACGCGGCGGCTGCATGATAGCCTGCAAGGGCAACGGCTGATTGTGGGTATTGACAGGCTGGATCCAACCAAGGGCCTGATTCAGCGCCTGTCCGGCTTCCGCCGCCTGCTGGAAACCCGGCCGGATTGGCGTCGGCACGTGACGTTCCTGCAGATTGCCGCGCAATCCCGGCCGGACGTGGAGGCGTATCAGGATTTGCGCTTGGCGGTGGATGCCGAAGCTGGCGCGATCAACAGCGAGTGGGGCGAGCCGGACTGGACGCCGGCGCGTGTCATCGCGCGTGGCGGCTCCCGCAATACGGTTGCCGGTTATATGCGGGAAGCCGCGGTGGGGCTGGTGACGCCGCTGCGGGACGGCATGAACCTGGTTGCCAAGGAATTTATTGCCGCGCAGGACCCGAGGGACCCCGGCGTGCTGGTGCTCAGCCGGTTTGCCGGCGCCGCGCGGCAGCTGGAGTCGGCGCTACTGATCAATCCGCATGATCCCGACGAGCTGGCCGAGGCGCTGGACCGCGCGCTGCTGATGCGCTTACCGGAGCGGCAGGCTCGCTGGAGGGCCGCTTGGGCGGCGATTGAGAAGGCGACTCCGGCGGCATGGGGGCGCGCGTTTGTCGCCAGCCTGCTGCGGGCGCGTGGCGATATTCGGCATGGGGCGATTGAGGTGCCGCAGCTGCGTGCGCCGATCGCCGCGGTGGTGCATGAGGCGGCGCGGGATGGGGCGCGGTTGAACTAGGGGTAGGTAAGGTCTTTTTTCGAAAAGAAGCCAAAAACTGTTATTTACTCGGGTGACTGGCGTGCTGCCAAAGCGGCGGCTCGGATGGCTTGTGCCATGCTGGCAACGCCATTGCCGCGGTTGGTAGAAAGGGCAGCGATCAGACCGAGATCGGTCAGGAATGCCGGGTCGGTGGCTAGGATTTCGGCAGGGGTCCGTCCGGAATAGACCCGGAGCAGAAGTGCCACGAGGCCGGACACGATGGCCGCATCAGATGCGCCGGCAAGCATCAGCCGACCGTCCTGCAATTCCGCCTGCATCCACACTTGGCTCTGGCAGCCGGGAACTCGGTGGGCGTCGTCCATCCACGCGGGCGGGAATGGCGGGAGCGTGCGGCCGAGCTCAATGATGAATTGGTAGCGGTCCATCCAATCGTCAAAAACGTCGAGTTCTTCTCGTATTTCGGCGATTGCCGCGTTGGCGGAGGCTGCTTGAGGCGCCATGAATGGTGTGGACATGCGCCCGATGTGCGGTGGGCGAGCGGCAGCGTCAACGCTGGGATGTTGTCATTGAGTTGACACGTTGTGATGTGGGGCCTAGATAGCGGCTCACCGACGCGGCGTTGCAAAAACTTCTTGCGGTGTTGTGTTGGTTTCGATAGCTTTCTCGGCCTCGGCTGTGAGGCTGGCCTGACCGGAGGCGGTATATCCCTGAGAGGGGGTGGATCGCTGGCTGGTCTGGTTTGTTCTTTGAGATGTGAATCTGTAGAGGAAGGGATACGTTGGCGGCGTCCCACGGTGTTTTTCCGGGTAACTGGGAGACGCGATGGGGGCGGCTGTTGATCTGACGGTATGTGTCTGGGGGTTTACTTCAGGCGATTGTCGGTGATGGCTGCTTCAGGGGATTGCGCTTTCGTATCTACTACGCAAACGCTTTATTTTTGAAGTGGTTGCTGGCTCTGCGCCCCTCGCGTGGAGACGGTGACCGATGGGTCTGGGGTCTGTTCTGACGCTGACTGGTTTGTATTGGTTTTGGCCGGTATGGATTGGGCAGTTGATGAACCTGAGAGTTTGATCCTGGCTCAGAGCGAACGCTGGCGGCATGCTTAAC
>CAZZYR010000050.1:0-10243 GCA_964658235.1 uncultured Acetobacteraceae bacterium
CCAGACGCGGCAGCAGGAGCTAGAGGAACAGCTTGGGCAGTCCAACCGCTTGCAAGCGGTGGGCGAATTGGCGGGCGGCATCGCGCATGACTTCAACAATCTGCTGACGGCCGTGCTGGGCGCCACGGACGATTTGCGGGCCCGCGCCGCGGGGCGCCCGGCCGACGCGGCGGATCTGGACGTGGTGCGTCAAAGTGCGGAGCGCGGCGCAGCGCTGGTGCGCCATCTGCTGGCCTTCAGCCGGCAGCAGACGCTGCAGCCGCGCGTGCTGTCGCTGAACGACGCCGTCGGAACAACCACCGCCCTGCTGGCGCGGCTGCTGGGGGCCGGCGTGACATTGAACGTGCAACTGGAGGAGCCGGGCCGCCAGATACGCATCGATCCCACGCAGCTGGATCAGGTTCTGATGAATTTGGCTGTCAATGCAGGCCACGCGATGCCAAACGGCGGGACTTTGACCATTTCCACCGGGCACGATCTGCGGCTGCGTGCCGAAAAGTTCGGCGGTGAAACGGTGCCGCCGGGCCGGTACGTGCGCCTGAGCGTGCAAGATACCGGCGGCGGCATCCCCCCCGATGTGCTGCCACGCATCTTCGAGCCGTTCTTCACTACGAAGCGCGACTTGGGCGGCACCGGGCTGGGCCTGTCCACCGTGCACGGGATCGTCCGCCAGTCCGGCGGCTACATGGATGTCCACAGCCGGCCGGGGGAGGGGACGCGATTCGATATCCTGCTGCCACGCTACGAGGACTCGGCGCTTTGGCAATCGCCCGCCGGCACGGACCCCGCCGCCGCGCCTGTTCGCGCTCCGGTCAGCCGCACCCTGCTGCTTGTGGAGGATGAGCCTGCCGTGCGGACGTTGGCCGAGCGGGTTTTGGTCCGCGCGGGCTGGCAGGTGGTATCGGCCGCCTGCGCGGAAGATGCGCTGGATCTGCTGGAAGCCGGCGATCTCGGTCCCGCGCTAGCCTGCGTGATATCTGACGTGGTGATGCCCGGCATGGATGGACCGGCTTTGGTGCGCGTGTTGCGCCACGGCTCGCCCGGCTTGCCGGCGGTGCTCGTGTCCGGCTACGCAGATGCCACCTTGCGCCAGTCCCTGCAGGCGGCCGACATCCGGTTTTTGCCCAAGCCGTTTGCCATGGCTGATCTGACGGCGACCCTGGCAAGCATATTTGGTGTCGCCGCCGCACCGGCCTAAGTTCACCGTCCGTTCCGATCATGAACATATGGAACGAATGATGAACAATTTCTCATGCGGCAACGTGCACGCCAAGGTTGCGGCTCTATTAAGACCTGTGACAGAGTGCCAAAACACGTCGCGAGCGAAATGAACCGGTCGGCTTCGCGGTTAGGTTGAGTCAGCTTCCGGCAGTAGGGCAGGGACGATTATGGCAGACAAGAACAAGGCGCTGGACGCGGCGGTCTCGCAGATTGAACGCGCCTTTGGCAAAGGCTCCATCATGCGCATGGGCGCGCGCGCCGGGGACGAGCAGATTGAGGTGATCCCCTCTGGCTCGCTGGGACTGGACATCGCGCTGGGCATCGGCGGCCTGCCGCGCGGGCGTATCATCGAAGTGTATGGGCCGGAGAGCTCCGGCAAGACCACGCTCGCGTTGCACGCCATCGCCGAGGCACAGAAGCGCGGCGGCACGTGCGCGTTCATCGATGCCGAACACGCGCTGGACCCGGTCTATGCCCGCAAACTCGGCGTGGACGTGGACAATCTGCTGATCAGTCAGCCGGATGCCGGCGAGCAGGCGCTGGAGATCTGCGACACGCTGGTCCGCTCGGGTGCGATCGACGTGCTGGTGATCGACTCGGTGGCGGCCTTGGTGCCGCGCGCCGAGCTTGAGGGCGAGATGGGCGACACGCATGTGGGCCTGCACGCCCGCCTGATGAGCCAGGCGCTCCGAAAACTCACCGGCAGCGTCAGCAAAAGCCACACGATGCTGATTTTCCTCAACCAGATCCGCCTGAAGATCGGCGTGATGTTCGGCAATCCGGAAACCACCACCGGCGGCAACGCGCTGAAATTCTATGCCTCCATCCGCATGGAAATCCGCCGCACCGGCTCGATCAAGGACCGCGAGAACGTGGTGGGCAATTCCACCCGCGTGAAGGTGGCTAAGAACAAGCTCGCCCCGCCGTTCCGGGAAGTAGAGTTCGACATTATGTTCGGCGAGGGCATCAGCAAGGTTGGCGAGCTTGTGGATCTTGGCGTGAAGGCGGGCATCGTGGAGAAGTCCGGGTCCTGGTTCAGTTTCGACAGCACGCGGATCGGGCAGGGGCGTGAGAACGCCAAGCAGTTTTTGCGCGACCACAAGGATGCTGCTGAGGCGATCGAGAAGCGGATCCGCGAGCAGGCGGGCGCCGTGGCGGACAAGATGCTGGTGGGACCGGATGAAGGGGACGAGGCGGAGGCGGCGGAATAGGATTTGGCTAACACTTTGCCGAGCCTTGTAGGCTGCACGACATTTTGGGTTGGCTAGATATCTACACTGTCGGCGCGGACACACCGGCAGCTAACATGCCGTCTGTGATCCTGGCCACAGCGATCATCCTTGCGCCACTGTGCCTCATCATCGGCCTGATTGCGCCCCGTGCACGCTCGGCTCTGACTGCGTTGTTTGCCGTGGCGATGCTTGTGGAAGGCGGCCTCGCCCATTTGGCCCGCTCGGCAGCGGCAATCGGGCGCGCCGATTTAGCAGCCGGCCGCTTCCACCAAACCGAGGAGGCGGTTCAGGAAACCCGCTTTGAGCGCCTCGCCGGCTCGAAGTTCACCATGACGACTTTCAGGGTGCAGCAAGTTTGGTTCAGGCTGCCCGAAGCGGTTCCTGAGGAATGTACACCTCGCAAAGGCACTGTGGTGCGGCTGAAATATAGTTTGGTGGGCGAGCAAATCGGCTTGCGCATATTCGCACAAATATTGGCTATGCAAATACGCGCGTCAGATTGCGTCAGAGGTCGATTGCTGCGCTCCGCCGCCCGTCACGCCGCCGGCTACGTTCCCAGCACGTCCAGTCTATGATAGTTCAGTGGCATTGGATGGGTGAGACAATGGACGGCACTGTGGAGGTAACCATTCCCGCCGGCAAAGCTGCTGCGGCGATGGTGGGTAGCTGCCAAACCGGCGAGATCGTCGGCCGCTTCGTCAGCTACCTACCGCACCCGCGCTCCAGCCACTCGCCGCTCGGCGAAAGCAAGGCTGCTGCTAGGGCCGCAGGCCTGACTGACGAAGACACCGACGCCGAAATTACGGCCTGCAATACAGAGCGGCGAGCGCGCTCGAGTGGGTAATCGCATTCGAGATCTTATCGAGTTCGTGCCCCCATGAACCTCATCACCCCGGCCACCGCCACCCTCACCGAAGCCGACCACGCCCTCGTCGCCGCCGCGCGAGCGGTCATCGCCTGCCACTACCGCCCGTTCTGGCACATGGTCGCCGCCGCCCTGCGCAGCCGGGATGGGCGCATCTGGACCGGTATCCATCTCGGCGCCACCGTGGGCCGCATGCAGATCTGCGCCGAAGCTATCGCCGTCGGTCGCGTCATCCTGGAAGGTGACGGCACAATCGAATGCGCTGTGGCGGTCCGCCATCCCAAGGAACACGAGGCGCTGCAGGAAATTGCCGTAGTGCCGCCTTGCGGCGCCTGCCGCGAAATGCTCACCGATTTCGATCCCGGTGCGGACGTGATCGTGCCAGGCCCCGCTGGACTCGTGCGTGTGCCCCTCACCTATCTTCTGCCATTGCCCTACCAGCGGTAACACGTCCGTGCGCTGCATGAACGAAGCGGAAACGCGCGCGTTCATTCGGGCATGGCAAACACACCAAAGACTAGCGAAGTGGATGAGCAGGCGATGCCGTCATCCCCGCACCCGCGTCATGCTCCAACCAAGGGCGCAAGTGCCGCCGACAGCGACAGCCTGCCGTCGAACACGGAGAAGGATCCCGACACGTGGACCACCGGTGGCGAAACAATGACGGGCGCGCAGGCGTCGTATCTGCAGACGCTTTCGGAGGAGGCTGGGGAACCGTTCGACGACACGCTGTCCAAAGCGGATGCGTCGAAGCGGATTGAGGCGTTACAGGCGAAGACGGGGCGGGGGCGGAATCACTAGGCAAGGCCTTCTTTTTTGAAAGAAAGAAGCAAAAAACTTTTAGTCATTGAGTCCGCGCAGCACTGACAAAAGTTTTTTGGTTCTTTTTTCCAAAAAAGAACTCTTCCTTACTCCGCCTCAACTCCAAGCACCTCCGCCCAAGCCAGCGCCATCCTCTCCTGCCCATACATCGCGACCGCGCGCTTCCGATTGGCAGCCCCGATTGCCGTTCGGTCCACATCCAAAATTCCGACCAATCCATCCGCGAACGCGGCGTCATCCACGGGCATAACGAAGCGTGCATTCTCCGCGGCCAGCATCGTGGCCACGTCACCCACGTCCGTCGCCACTGCCGGCAGCCCGGCCGCCATCGCCTCCAGCAGGCCCAGCGGCATCTGCTCGGTGTCCGAAGACAGGGCGAATATGTCAAAGGCTGCCAGCCAGCGTTCCGCTTGCGTGCTATGGCCGGCGAACAGTGTGTCGCTGGCTAGTTCCGCAGCGTTCACCTGGGCTTCCAAAGCAGTGCGGGCTGGACCGTCGCCGACAATCACCAGGCGCGCAGGGCGTGCGGCGCGCAGCACACCGAAGGCGGTAATTAGGCGAGCGATGTTTTTTTCCGGGCGCAATGCCGCGATGGTGCCGATGACTGGCCCTTCGCCGGGCGGCAGGGGCATCGGCTTGGCCGAGCTGAAGCGCTGCAGGTTGATGCCGTTGGCAATCACACGCAGCCGTGCCGGCGGCAGCCGCCATTGCGCAGCGGCGATCTGCGCCAGTGTTTGGGACGGCAGCACCACTGTGCTTCGGCGCAGGGCAAGCCGGCGCGTCAGCACCCTGCGCTGGATCTGCGTGTTACGCTCTTCAGGGCCGAACCCGTCTTCTGTATGAACATGCTCCAGTCCAGCCAGCTTTGCGCCGATCGCCCATTCGATGGCGCCCCAATTGCTGGTGATCACCAGATTAGGTCGGGCATGGCCCAGGAAACGCCGCGCGTGACGTACGGCCTGGATCATGCGCCCCGGCATATGCCCGGCCAATGGAAAATCCAGATCGAGACCTGCATCCAGCCGCTCGCGGCAGGCAAGGTCGCCGTTCAGCGACACCACGCTATGCCGGCATGCCGTGCCCCAGGCGTTCGCCAGCGCGCAGAACCGGACTTGCGCGCCGCCCACGCCGAATCCCGGAAAGACCCACAGCAAGTGGCGACTTGGCTTGGCGCCAGTCATGCAGGCTGTGCGGCCTGCCTAAGCTCGGCTTGTGCCGCCGGCACCTTTGCCAGCGACGTCAGGAAACCTTCGAACGCGAGTAACAGCCATATGGATTGGGCATGGTCGGACGCGCCGCTCGCATGTGCATCCAGCAGGCGAGAGATTGCGGCGGCATCGAACAGGCCGCTGTCCAGCATTGTCTCGCCCAGAAGCAGCCCGCGCACGCGGGTAATTTGCGCCCGGAACAGGGGAGCCAGATCCGTCGCAAACCCCTGTTTCGCGCGATAGAGGATTTCGCGCGGCAGCAGCGGCTCCAGTGCAAGTTTTAGTATGTGCTTGCCGCCGCCGGCGCCTATCTTCAGCTCGGCCGGAAGGCGCAGGCCCCAGGACAGGAATTCGTAGTCCAGGAACGGCGCCCGAACCTCCAGCGACGCTGCCATGCTGGCGCGGTCAACCTTGGTCAGGATGTCACCCGGCAGCCAGGTGGCAAGATCCACCAATTGCGCCTGTAGCAACGGATCGGCCTCGTGCGCCGAGTCCATCACAGTGCGGATTGGGGTGAACGGGTCATGGCCAACGATGCGCGCGCGCAAGGACGCGCTGTATAATGCATGGCGTTCGGCTGTCTGGCTGCGCGTGACGGTGCGTGCGTAGCCCAGCGCCGAGTCCAGGCTCAGCTCGGTCAGCGTGTGTTTCGCCCGGAGAAAACGCGGCGCGCGGTCCAGCTTGGGATAGATGGCTGCCAGCGTCCCGATGGCGCGGCGCCTTACGCCAGGTGGCAGATGCCGCCGCACGCCTTCCACTAGACCGTGCCAGCGATACCTCCGGTAGCCGCCGAACACCTCGTCCCCACCGTCGCCGGATAGCGCCACCGTCGTATGCCGGCGTGCAAGGCGGCAGACGGTCAGCGTGGGCACCGACGAACTATCGCCGAACGGCTCGCCAAACACATCCGCCTGATCGCGCGCGCCAGCAATCATGTCGGTGGCCGCCGCGCGGTCATTATGCTGGCGGGTGCCATAGCGCTCGGCCACCAGGCGGGCGAATGGGGTTTCGTCCTCCGCGCCCTCGAACCCGATCGTAAACGTGTCCAGCCCGCCGGAGCGGAGCGGAGCAGCGGCGGCCACCACCGCGCTGCTGTCCACGCCACCTGAGAGAAACGCGCCCAAAGGAACGTCCGCCACTAGGCAGTTGGCCACGGCGGCGGTCAGCTTTTGGCGCAGTATCGGCGCGGCCTCGGTCTGGCTGCAGGAGCTGGCGCGTTCCGGCGGAGACCAGTAGCGCGCGATCCGTGGCTTCAAGCCGCGCCTGTCCAGCAACAGCGTGCTGGCAGGTGGCAGCTTGAAGACGCCCTCAAAAATCGTGCCCGGCTCCGGCACGTATCCGTAGGCGAAGAAGTCATCCACCGCCTCGGCGCGGATTTGGCGGACCACGCCCGGGGCGGCAGCCAGGGCCGCCATCTCCGAGGCGAAGACAAAGCGGCCGTTCGCGAAGGTATAGTAGAACGGCTTCTCCCCGGTCCGGTCGCGCGCGCAAAACAGGACCTGCCGCTGCGAGTCCCAAACCGCGAAGGCGAACTGGCCGGACAGCCTGGTGACGCAGTCCGCGCCCCATTCTTCCCAGGCATGCACCACCGCCTCCGTGTCGCAGCGGTTGCGGAAGACATGTCCTGCGGCTGCCAGCTCCGTGCGAAGCTGTTCGAAATTGTAAATCTCACCGTTGAAGACGATGGCAACGGAGCCGGTCTCGTTGAACATCGGCTGCTGGCCGCCGGCCGGATCGATGATGGCCAGCCGCCGATGGCCTAGCGCCACGCCGTCTTCTAAATGGAAGCCCTCGCCATCCGGGCCACGATGGGCAATCGCATCCGTCATGGCGCGAATCTGTGCCAGGGTGGGATTGGCCGCCGCCGGCTCGGCTATCAGACCAGCAATCCCGCACATCGGCCGCAGCTCTCCAGAACGTCCTGACCCCGCTATAGCCCAGGGCTTGCCTGCCCCGATATGCGGGAGGTAAAGATTCATCCAACCGCGGGCGCTGCCGGGCGACAATTGAGACGCCTCGAACGGGATCGTTGCGCTTAATTGCAACCTATGGCATACGTGATGCCTGGACTGTCACCTGCCGGGATATAGACCCAACATGCACACTCTCAAGCTTGTCTTAGCAGTCGCTGCGGCTGCGATCGTCGCCGCCAGCGCGCAAGCGGGGACTGTCACGCAGACTGGCTCGGTGCCTGACAGCACGACGGATTTCACAAAGGAATTGGCCGTCACCGGCGGATTGAACGCAACCACCTTTGCCGGCTTCAATGCAGCCCTTGGCACCTTGACCAGCGTCGACGTCACGTTCTCGGTGGATGGGTTTGAGAGCGGGACGCTCACCAACCAGGCCGCCTCAACGCAAACCTTCCTGTTCAGCTCCAACAACAACCTTACGCTGAGTGATCATGCCGGCTCCTCCAGCCCTGCATCGTTGCTGTCATTCCTCGCCGGCGGACTGACCCTGTCCGAGGCGCAGCAGAAATACACGCTGACTTCAGGCGCCAGCACGTCCATTCTACCCGCGCCCAACGGCTTCGGTACGGGCGTCGCATCCGAGAACGCGGTGTTTACTGGCGCTAACGCCGCCGAATTCATCGGCAAGAACTTCTCACTCGATCTTACCACTCTGTCAGGCGTGTCCTTCAGTGGCGGCGGCGGCAACATACTTGCCTCACTAATGACCCGCGAAGGCGGCCAATTCACGATCGACTACAATTATACGCCGATCACGGTCCCGGAATCGTCCACCCTGGCCATGCTGGCGGTGGGACTTCTCGGCCTGACGATCGTGCGTGCGCGCAAATCCGTCTGAGACGCTTCAGACGTCATCCACGCCGCGCCGCCTGATCGCCTGGAGAAAACTGCGGACAGCGCTGCTTTCTGCGGCGCTGGCTTGTATAGCAATCTCCCACGCCAGCGCGCGGATCCTGCGCGTGGGGCCGGGGCAGACGTATGCCACGCTGTCCGGCGCCAACGCGGATGCCGATACGGGCGATACGATCCAGATTGCCCCCGGCGAATACGCGGATTGCGCTGTTTTGTCGGCCAATCGACTGACCGTGGAAGGCGTCGGCAGTCCAGGCAAAGTGGTGCTCGTGGGCAAGTCCTGCCTCGGCAAGGGCATCCTGATCATCCGCGGAGCCAACATCACGATCCGCAATCTGACGCTCGCTCTCGCGCGCGTATCGGATGGGAACGGCGCCGGCATCCGCGCTGAGGGCGGCAACCTCACCGTCGACTCAACCATCTTCCTGGACAATCAGGACGGCATCCTCACGAACGCGGACCCTTTCATGGAAGTCCGGGTGATCCACAGCCAGTTCATCGGCAACGGCGTCTGCCTATCCTACTGCGCCCACGCGATCTATGCCGGGCGTATCGCCAGCCTGACCGTTCAGGACAGCCTGTTCCGTGATACCAAGGAGGGTCACGACATCAAGTCACGCGCCGCCCGAACGGAAGTGGCGGGTTGCAACATCGCTGACGGCCCCACCGGCACAGCAAGCTACCTGATTGAGGTGCCAAACGGAGGGGCCGTTCTCATCCACGACAACACATTGGAAAAAGGGCCAAAATCCGGCAATTTGGCCACCGCGATTTCCATCGGTGCCGAGGGGGTTTCGCAGCCAACACCCCAGATCAGGGTGGAGCACAACCAGTTTACCAATGACACGGGCGGAGTGACGGCACTGGTTAGAAACCTCTCCGCCACGACTGCGGTGGTAGATGGCAATATGACACACGGCCAGGTTGTGTTAGTTTTGACACATTGATTGTATTGCGTGCATCTGCCCGCGGCCTGCTAGCCAAAAATTAGTTCAGGTTACCATCGCGCTTCAGAGAGCGCGCGATAACGATTTTCTGTGCCGTTAACCAAGCGTTCGTCTGCGTCTCGCACAGTGAGATCAGGCAAGGTTTTCAGGAAGACAATCGTGAAATTGAGCAATTCGTTGAAGACACCGGTTAGCACGCCGCAAATCGGCGGTGGCGTGCCCTCCCCCGCTCTCCTCCAGCTTGGCGCCGGCACGGTGTTGACAGTGGGAGCGGGCATGGAATTCGCGACCCTAGGAGACGCCTGCAAGGCCGCCGCCAGCGGTGACACAATTGCCGTGCGCGCCGGCACCTACACCAATGATTTCGCCACCGTCGCTACCAACCTGCGCATCGTCGCCGTGGGCGGCATTGTCAACGAGGTGGCGACCGAACCGCCGCCGAACGACAAGGCGCTGATCACGGTGGATGCCAACCTGAGCATCCAGGGTTTCACCTTCACCGGCGGCGCGGACGCCTCGCCGGACGGCAACGTGTCCGGCATCCGCCTGGAGGCCGGCAACCTTGCCGTCAACTACTGCTATTTTCACGACATGCAGGAAGGCCTTCTGGCCGGCGCCAATCCCACCGCCGTGGTCACCATCGATCACAGCGAATTCGCCCGCAACGGCACCGGCGACGGCTATTCCCACAATCTCTATGTCGGTGCCGTGGCCTCCCTGACGATCACCAATAGCTACTTCCATGACGCCAATGTGGGCCACGAAATCAAGTCCCGCGCCGCCGTCACCACTATCGTCAACAACGTCATCGCCGACGGGCCCAACGGCACCGCCAGCTACGACATCGACCTGCCAAATGCGGGCGTGGCCCGCATCGCCAACAACCTGATCGAGAAGGGACCGAACGCTTCCAACTACTACGCCATCCATTACGGCGGCGAGACGCAAATTGCCTGGGCCAATAATTCTCTGTCCATCACGAACAACACCATCGTGAACGACCTCGGCGCGAACGGCGTGGCTGTGTTCAATCAGTCAGCCACCAATGGCTTGTCCGTCTCCGCTGCCATCACCGGCAACCGTTTCTGGGGATTTGATCTCGCGCGGCTGGTAATGGGGGCCG
>CAZZYR010000051.1:0-10189 GCA_964658235.1 uncultured Acetobacteraceae bacterium
CGCGACAGCACTGACAAAAGTTTTTTGCTTCTTTTTTTCAAAAAAGAAGGCCTTTTTGCTCCCCCTGCCGCAACACGTTACCCTGCCCCGATGTCCGACACCGCACCACCCAAAGCCTGGCCCTTCGAAGAAGCGCAAAAGATCGCCCTGCGCGCCGAGGAAGCCAACAAACGCGAGGTCCTCTTCGAAACCGGCTACGGACCCTCCGGCCTCCCTCATATCGGCACCTTTGGCGAAGTCGCCCGCACCTCCTGGGTCCGCCACGCCTACACCTTCCTCACCGGCAAGCCCTCCCGTCTGCTTGCCTTCTCGGATGACATGGACGGCCTGCGCAAAGTCCCGGACAACGTGCCGAACAAGGACAGCCTGCGCGAATTCCTCGGCCAGCCGCTCACCCGCATCCCGGATCCTTTCGGCACCCATGAAAGCTTTGGCGCCCACAACAACGCCATGCTGCGCGGCTTCCTGGACCGTTTTGGTTTCTCCTATGAATTCGGCTCCGCCTCCGAGTATTACGCCGCCGGAAAGTTCGACGCCGCCCTCCGCCGCGTCCTCGAAGCCTATGATCAGGTCCTCGCCGTGGTTCTCCCCACCCTCGGCCCGGAACGCCGTGAAACCTACTCGCCCATCCTGCCCATCCACCCGAAAACCGGCATCGTCGAGCAGGTCCGCATAGACCGCGTGGACCCGCACGCCGCCACTGTCTTCTGGACCGACGCGGCGGGCGAAAAATTCGAAACCTCCGTCCTCGGCGGCGCCGCGAAATGCCAGTGGAAGGCGGACTGGGCCATGCGCTGGTTCGCACTGGGCGTTGACTACGAAATGTCCGGCAAGGATCTTATCGATTCCGTAAAGCTCTCGAGCCGAATCTGCAGCGTCCTCGGCGCCAAGCCGCCTATCGGCTACACCTACGAGCTGTTCCTGGACGAGCGCGGCCAGAAGATCAGCAAGAGCAAGGGCAACGGCCTGTCCGTGGAGGACTGGCTGCGCTACGCGCCGGCCGAAAGCCTCAGCCAGTTCATGTTCAACCAGCCCCACCGCGCCAAAAAACTGTTCTTCGACGTCATTCCGCGCGCCGTGGACGAATACATTGCCAATGTGGAGCGCGCCAAGCTGGACGCGGCCAGCGAGGAAGGCTCCGCCGCCTTGCCCGCGAACCCCGCCTGGCACGCGCATATGGGCGAAATCCCGGAGGCGGCCGGCAGCCCCATCCCGTTTGGCATGCTGCTCAACCTGGCCAGCGTCATCAACGCGGGCACCCCGGACATGCTCTGGGGGTTCATTGCGCGCTACCACCCGGGCGCGTCGCCGGCCACCGAGCCGTTTCTCGCCCGCCTCGTGGATCACGCGGTGCTGTATTATGCCGATTTCGTCCGCCCGCGGAAAAGCTTCCGCCCCGCGGACGCCACGGAGCGCGCCGCCCTGGCGGATCTCGCCCAGACCCTGCGCGCCATGCCCACGGACAGTACTGCCGAGGCGATCCAGGATGAGGTCTACGCCGTCGGCAAACGCCATCCGTTCCCCAGCCTGAAAGCCTGGTTCATGTGCCTCTACCAGGTCCTGCTGGGACAAGCCGAGGGTCCCCGCTTCGGCGGTTTCGTCGCCCTCTACGGCATGGAGGAGACGGTGGCGCTGATCGATACCCGGCTCTCCCAGGATGCCCAAGCCGCGGCCGTTCAGGCACCGGAAGTTGTTGATGCCCCCGCCTGAACCTGGCTTGCGCCGGACGCCGCCCAGCCACACCTCGCGCGCAATGCCCTCGGTCAAACGCCTGCTGCGCCACGCCCCCGCTGTCCTGGGCGTCATCCTGCTGATCGGCGCCGTCTATGTGGTGCAGCGCGAATTCCGCCACCTGAACGTGCGCGATGTGGGCCACGCTTTGTCCGCCATCCCGCGCCGCGCCCTGTGGGAAGCCGCCATCCTGACGGTGTTCTCCTATGGCCTGCTGACCTTCTACGACAAGTTGGCCACCATCTATGCCGGCCACCACGTCAGCTTCATCCGCGCCGCCTTCGCCTCCTTCTGCGCCTACGCGCTGGCCCATAATCTGGGCTTCGCCGCCGTCTCCGGCGCCGCCGTCCGCTATCGGCTCTACGCCCATTGGGGCCTGACGCCGCTGCAGATCGGCAAGGTGGTGGCCTTCAGCAGCCTCACCTTCGGCCTGGGCGGCATGACCCTGGGCGGCATCATCCTGTTCACCGAACCGGGCGCCGTGCCCGCCCTGGGCACCCTGCTGCCGCACTGGGCGCTCTATCTGTCCGGCGCCGCCATGTGGACGATCGTCGCCACCTACGTGATCCTGGCCAGCCTGTTCCCCGTGCTCCACATCCGCGGCCACACGATCGAGCTGCCCGGCTGGAAGATGGCCCTGGCCCAGGTGGCGCTCGCCACCGCGGACGTCTCGCTCACCGCCTCGATCTTCTATGTCCTGCTGCCGCACGCCCCCGGCCTGACCTGGGTGCGCTTTCTCGCCGTCTATCTCGGCTCATACTCCGTCGGCCTGGTCTCCAACGTCCCCGGCGGCCTCGGCGTGTTTGACACGGCCATGCTGGTCGGCCTGAAGAGCACCCATTTGGCCGCGCCGGTCGTCCTGGGCGCCATCGCCGTCTTCCGGCTGTTCTACTACGTGGTCCCGCTGTTCCTCGCCGGCGCCCTCTTCGCCGGCAACGAGGTCCTGGTCAGCCGCCGCAAGCTGACCCAGCCCGCCATGGGCCAGACCCGCTGGAGCGAGCCGGACCTGGCCGTGGCCGCCAGCACCGGCGGCGTGGCCATCTGCGGCGCCATGCTGCTGGCCATCGGTGTGCTGGACACCCATCCGGATTATTCCTGGATAGACCCGGATTTTTCTTCCTTCGCCGCCAGCGCCGGCCAATACGTGCCGTCCCTGATCGGCACCGCGCTGATGGTGCTGGCCATCGGCCTGTCCCAGCGCGTTACCCTGGCCTGGGGCGCCACTATCGCCGCCCTGCTCGCCGGCGCCGGCATCACTGCGCTGCAAGGCGAACCCGCCTTCGTGCCCGCCATCCTCGGCCTCGCAGCGCTCTCCATCGCGCCGTTCCGCGACGCCTACTATCGCGCCGCCCGACTGTTCAGCCATCCGCTGCGCGCCGGCACCGTGGTGCCCGTGCTCGCTTTGCTGTTCAGCGTCCTCTGGCTCGCCAGCTTCGAACCGCAGGTGCGCAACCTGGCGCAGACCAGCTGGTGGGCGGTGGTGATCTCCAACCGCGCCCCGGCCCCCATCCGGGAGGCGGTGGCGCTCGCCGTCCTCCTCGCGCTGGTCGCCCTGTGGGGAGTCATCCGCCCCGGCCGGGTACGCTGCATGCCTTGGAACGCGGAAAGCCGCCTGCGCTACGCCGCCCTCGGCGCGCTTCCCCCTGCCGAGGCGGACGGCCTTGTCATGGGCGAGGCGGCGCGCTCCGGCATTCCCTTCCGCCGCGTCGGCCGCGTCCTGCTTGGCCTCGGCGACCCCGCCGGCGCGGACAGTGACCGCATCTCCGCCATCTGGCGCCTGCGCGACTTGGCCCAGCAGGAAGGCTGTGACGCCGCTGTCTGGCGCGCCGGGCCGGCCTTGCTCAAGGTTTACAACGACCTCGGCCTGACCGCGCTGCCGCTCGGCCAGGACGGCCTGCCACTGGCCGATCATGCCCCCTCCGCCGGCTGCCACTATCTCTGCTGCGTCGCTGAACGTGATCTCGGCGTGCTTTTGCCTCTGCTGCCCAAGCTGGGGCGGCGGCAGTTTCAGGCGGCGCTGTAGGAGGAAGGCAAGGCGTTCTTTTCTGAAGAAAAGAACCAAAAGACTTTTTCGATATGCTGGTGCAACGCTCGTCTGATGGGTCGGAACTGCGCTGTCTCCATCCTGTTAGCGCAGCACGTCCTTCACGAACCCCGGAGCTTCCCGCCAAATGCCCCCCATCAAGCGCAGCTCCCGCCTGTCCGAAGGCCTGCCCTACCCCCTCGGCGCCACCTGGGATGGCCTGGGCGTCAACTTCGCCCTCTTCTCCGCCAACGCCACCAAGGTCGAACTCTGCCTGTTCGACGACGCCGGCCAAACCGAGCTCGAGCGCATCGAACTTCCCGAATATACCGATGAAGTCTGGCACGGATACGTGCACGACGCCCGCCCCGGCACCACCTATGCCTACCGCGTCCACGGCCCCTATGCGCCGGAAGAAGGCCACCGATTCAACCCCAACAAATTGCTGTTGGACCCGTATGCCCGCGCGCATGTGGGCGAACTCTCCTGGCATCCGGAGGTGTTCGGCTACACAATCGGCGCCGAAGGCGACGATCTCAGTTACGATGAGCGCGACAGCGCGCCCTACATGCCGAAATGCCGCGTGGTGGATCCCGCCTTCACCTGGGGCCGCGCCAAGAAACCCAGCGTCTCTTGGGAACGCACCATTTTCTACGAAACCCATGTGCGCGGTTTCACCAAAAAACACCCGCTGGTGCCCGAAGACATGCGCGGCACGTTCGCCGGCCTCGCCCAGCGCGACGTAGTCAATTACATCAAATCCCTTGGTGTCACCTCCGTCGAACTCCTGCCCATCCACACCTTCATCAATGACGACTACCTGCTCAACAAGGGCCTCACCAACTTCTGGGGCTACAACACCATCGGCTTCTTCGCGCCGGATCCGCGCTATGCGCGCGTTCCCGCCTTCGCCTTTGCCGAATTCAAGGAGATGGTCGCCCGCCTGCACGATGCCGGCCTCGAAGTCATCCTGGACGTTGTCTACAACCACACCGCCGAAGGCAACGAACGTGGCGCCACCTTGAGCTTCAAGGGCATCGACAATGCCAGCTACTACCGCCTGATGCCGGATAATCCACGCTTCTACATCAACGATACCGGCACCGGGAACACCGTCAACCTCAGCCACCCGCGCGTCATCCAGATGGTCACCGACAGCCTGCGCTACTGGGCCTGCGACATGCAGGTAGATGGATTCCGTTTCGATCTAGGCACCATCCTCGCGCGCGAAACTCACGGTTTCGACGACCAGAGCGGCTTTCTCAAAGCCTGCAGCCAGGATCCTGTCCTCAGCGGCGTCAAGCTGATCGCCGAGCCCTGGGATTGCGGCCCCGGCGGCTACCAGGTCGGCGGCTTCCCACCAGGCTGGGCCGAATGGAACGACAAATACCGCGACACCGTGCGGGACTTCTGGAAGGGTGACGTCGCCCCAAAAACCATCGCCCCCCGCCTCTGTGCGTCCGCCGACATGTTCAACAAGCGCGGCCGCAAACCCTGGGCCAGCGTCAACTTCCTCACCGCGCATGACGGGTTCACGCTGAATGACGTCGTTAGCTACAACGACAAGCACAACGACGCCAATGGCGAGGACAACAAGGACGGCACGGACAGCAACCGCAGCTGGAACCACGGCGCCGAAGGCGTCACGGATGATGAAGCCATCTGCGAACTGCGCAATCGCCAAATGCGCAACATGATGGCCACCCTGCTGCTCAGCCAGGGCACGCCGATGATCCTAGCCGGCGACGAATTCGCCCGCACCCAGGACGGCAACAACAACGCCTACTGCCAGGACAACGATGTCTCGTGGGTCAATTGGGAGATCCACGAAAAAGGCGAGACGATGACCAACTTCGTCCGCCTGCTGACCAGGCTTCGCCACGATTACCCCATTCTGCGCCGCGGCCGCTTCATGACCGGCGACATGAACGAGGAGCTGGAAGTCCGCGACGTCACCTGGATCAACGCCTCCGGCCAGGAGATGTCAGGCGGTGACTGGGACGATGCGAACATGCGCTGCTTCGGCATGCTCATGGACGGCCGCGCCCAAGCCACCGGCATCCGCCGCCGCGGCAGCGACGCCACCATGCTCTTCGTCATCAACGCCTATCACGACCTGGTTCAGTTCACGCTGCCCGACTGCACGGACGGCAAGCACTGGAAGCTGCTCTTCGACACCAACACGCCGGACGATACGCGTGAGGAGCCGTTCAATATCGCTGATGTTTACGATGTGACGGGGCGGAGTTGTATTTTGTTTCGGCTGAATGCGTAAGGAAGGAAGCAGTCCTTTTTTGAAAAAAAGGACCAAAAAACTTTTATCGATTTGATCCGCGATCTTCCTGGTAGGGTGGACGAAGTCCACCTTCCCAGCGAGCCCTACATCTCCAGCTCCAACCCCACCGACACCGCCTGATGCGGCGGTATCTGGAACCACTCCACCGGGCTCAACCCCGTCTTCATCAGAAACAGGAACACATGCTGCAATGCCTGCCGGCCCCAGGACCCCTGGTTGGACGGGATCGGCCGCGGCAGCAGAAACACCGCCGACGTCCAATCGAACGGCAACGCCTTAGGCAGCACGTTGCCCACGCACGGCTCCTCCATGAAGCCGAACCGTGCCTCGCCCGTGTAGAAACCGTCGCACATCTGCCGGACGGTCACGCGGTCTTCGCCGGCCACATACGGCGCCTGGACCATGTCGATCTTCAGCAGCAGCACATTGTCGTATTTGCAATTCTCCCGTAGCCATTCATGCCGCCCAACCAGCGGCACGTGATCCAGATGCGATGTCAGAAACACCGCGCTGCCCCGCCGGCGTGTCCAGCCGATCATCTCCGCCTTGAAGTCCACCGTCCTCATCGACCACTCGGCCAGCGCGCGACGATACCGCGCCCGGCCAACCGTCCACAGCGTCAGCAACGCAAACACGAAGCCGCCAATCGCCAGCGGCACCCACGCGCCCTCCAGCACCTTCGCCAGATTGGCGCCCAGGAACGCCAGGTCGAACACAAGGAACGCAATCAGCAGAGGCACCGCCTGCCACAATGGCCAATGCCAAACGCGGCGCGTCACCACGAAGAACACGATGGACGTCACCGTCATCGTCCCGATCACCGCCAGCCCATACGCATTGCCGAGTGCGTCGGATGACCGGAAGCCCAGCACCACCGCCAGGCAGCCTACCATCAGGAAGTAGTTCACCACGGGCATGTACACCTGCCCGCTGGACTCGGCGGACGTATGATACACCGCATAGCGCGGCGCCAGCCCCAGATTGACGGCCTGCCGCGTGAGTGAGAACGCGCCTGAAATCAGCGCCTGGCTCGCGATCACGGTGGCCAGCGTGGACAGCGCCACCATCGGATAAAGTCCCCAATGCGGGATCAGGCCGAAAAACGGTTCCGCCGCGGCCTTCGGATCGCGCAGCAGCAGCGCGCCCTGGCCCAGGTAATTCAGCATCAGCCCCGGCAGCACCAGCAAATACCAGCCCAGGATGATCGGTCGCCGGCCGAAATGCCCCAGATCGGCGAACAGCGCCTCCACTCCGGAAAACGCCAGCACCACCGCACCCAAGGTCGCATAGCCCAGCCAGCCATGCCCGAATAGAAACCCAATTGCATGGCGCGGATCGAACGCCGCCAGCACCGCCGGATGAACCACGATGCTGGCCACGCCGGCCGCGCCGATCGCCACGAACCACGCCAGCATCACCGGCCCGAACAGCCGCCCCACCGCCTCCGTCCCGCGGCTCTGCACCAGAAATAGCGCGAACAGAATACCGGCCGCAATCGGCAGCACATACGGCTTGAACACGTCCGTGGCCACGTTCAGTCCCTCCACCGCCGACAAGACGGAGATGGACGGCGTGATCATGCCGTCGCCATACAGCAGCGCGGAGCCGAACAGCACCAGCAAGGTCAGTGCGCCCGGGCCGGCGAAGGCCGCCGGCGGATCGCTCTGCCGGATAAGCCCCAGCATCGCCAGGGTTCCGCCCTCGCCATCATGATCCGCGCGCAGCACGAACAGCGTGTATTTGACGCACACCGCCAGGAAGACGGACCACAGGATCAGGGACAGCACGCCCAGTATCGCCTTCGGATCCTGCGCGAATGTCGGCGTGTCATGAAACACCTGCCGCACCGCATAAAGCGGGCTGGTGCCGATATCCCCGAACACCACCCCCAGCGCGCCCAGCATAAGCGTCGGCAGTTTCTTGGACGACGCCATGCGCACGCTCCGGCCATGTGACTCCGCGCATAACGCCGCCGAAGGCAATCAAGATGCCCGCCATCCAAGACCGCAAAAAGAAAGACCACCACCAAGAGCACCAACGTCACCAAGAAACCCGTCTCGTTCGATGAACGGTCGCGCCAATATCTTCCTGCCGTCTTGGTGCTCTTGGTGTCCGTGGTGGTGAACCCTTCCTTGCTTCGAAAGTCTGTCCCACCCACTTGAATCGACATTGCGACTCGGAGAACCTGTGTCATGGTCAGATCAAACCATGAACAAAACAATGATGGATTTCGCTCCGGACGTCTCACAGCCCATGGCGTTGACAATCGCCTGCGCCGGGCTGCTCCTCCTGCTGCTCGCCGCCGCCGCCCGCATCCTCGCCACCATGCCCCGCCGGGCGGACCTCCAGCTCCTCCGCCTGCTCGCCGAACAATCACTCGCCGGCCAGCGCGCCGAGTCCGAACGTACCCGCGCCGCCCTTGCCGCCACGGAACGCGCGCTGGCCACGCGCCAGGACCGCGGCCAGCTCGCCCACGAACAGCGACTCGGCGAACTCACCACCCGAATCGCCCGCGACCACGGTGAGTCGCGCGCGCTCCTGGAAGCCAAATTGCGCGAAATGGCGGACCACACCCATCAGCGCCTGGCGGACATCCAGCGCAGCGTCAACGAACAGCTCCAGCACGCCGTCGAACGCCAGATGCAGACCAGCTTCGAAAAAGTCATCGACCAGTTCACCGCCGTCCAGAAAGCCATGGCGGACGTGGCCAGCGTCACGGCCCAGATCGGCGACCTCAAACGAGTCTTCTCGAACGTCAAAAGCCGCGGCGGCTGGGGCGAAACCCAGCTCCGCGCCCTCCTGGACGACCTGCTCCCCGAAGGCAGCGTCGTCTGCAACGCCCGCCTGCGGGAGGCCAGCGCGGAAGTCGTCGAATTCGCCGTCCGCATGCCCATCCGCGGCGACCACCGCCCGCTGCTGGCCATCGACGCCAAATTCCCAACCAGCGACTATGAACGCCTGCTGGACGCGGCGGACTCAGCGGACGCGGACGCCGAACGCACCGCCCGCCGCGCACTGGAAGCCTGCCTGCGCCTCGAAGCCCGCAAGATCGCGGACAAGTATATCGTCCCGCCGACCACGGTGGAATTCGCCGTGATGTACCTTCCCTCGGACGCCCTCTATGCCGAAGCCGCCCGCATCCCAGGCCTGATCGATGAGCTCGGCCAGCGCCACCACGTCATGGTCATGGGCCCCAGCCTCCTCCCCGCCCTCCTGCGCACCGTCCAGCTCGGCTACGTCACCCTCGCCCTCGAACAGAAAGCCGGCCACATCGCCGAACTTCTCGGCGCCACCAAGCGCGAAATGCTCACAATGGACGCGACGCTCGAAAAACTCGCCCGCACCGCCGGCGCCATGTCCACCACCATCGAGGACGCCCGCCGCCGCACCCGCGTCGTCACCAAAAAACTCCGCGGCATGGAAACGCTGGAGCCGCTGCACGCGAACCGCCTGCTTGCGCTCGAGGAGGAGGAGGGCGCTTCGATCTGACGGCCAAAGCAAGCAAGGGTTCACCACGAAGGCACGAAGAAACGCCACGTAGGTCACGAAGAAGCAAAGCGTAGCAGAGCAGTAATTCTTCCCAGGGCGAAGGCCGATGCAAGGCATTCAAACACCGGCTTCCGGTGAAACGTGACCCTGCCTGACCTTTTTCTTCGTGCTCTTCGTGGCTTCTTTCTTCTTCGTGCCTTCGTGGTGAATCTTGCTGTCTTGCTTGCCTCTGGCATCCCGACACCTCGAGCGCTCTTGCCCATCGCTGCCCATCCGCGCCATCTGTGGGTCTTCTCCCTACCTCCCGGAACCCTCCCCGCGTGAAACGCACCCTCCTCGGCCACCCCATCGGCCTGTCCGTCCTCTTCGGCACCGAAATGGGCGAGCGCTTCTGCTACTACGGCAACAACGCGCTCATCACGTACTACATGATCGATTTCCTCTTCGCCGGCCCCCGCCCGCAAACCATCATCGGCTACGCCACCGTCAAATCCGTCCTCGAAACCATCTATGGCCCGCTCGCCCCCCAGCCGCTGGCGGCACTCATTTACGGGACCTTCGCCGCGGCCACATACCTGGTGGGCCTCGCCGGCGGCGCGCTCGCGGACCGTGTCCTCGGCCAGATGCGCGCCGTCATCATCGGCGCCGTC